>JBDSZF010000188.1:0-6753 GCA_039925285.1 Polaromonas sp. | reverse complement strand
CAGATCAAGGTGATCGGCGTGGGCGGCGGCGGCGGTAACGCCGTCGAGCACTTGATCGAGCGCAACGTGCAGGGCGTGGAATTCATCTGCGCCAACACCGACGCGCAAGCGCTCAGCCGCAGCGCCGCGCACAAGACCATCCAGCTGGGCGTGAGCGGCCTGGGCGCAGGCAGCAAACCCGACAAGGGCCGTGACGCGGCCGAGGTGGCCGTGGACGATATCCGCACGGCGATTGCCGGCGCGCACATGCTGTTCATCACGGCCGGCATGGGCGGCGGCACCGGAACCGGCGCGGCCCCTGTGATTGCCCGCGTGGCCAAGGAAATGGGCATTTTGACCGTCGGCGTGGTGACCAAGCCCTTCGACTTCGAGGGCGGCCGCCGCATGACCAATGCCGACATCGGCCTGGCCGAACTGGAAGCCAACGTCGATTCGCTGATCGTGGTGCTCAACGAAAAGCTGCTCGAAGTGCTGGGCGACGATGTGACCCAGGATGAAGCCTTTGCCCATGCCAACGACGTGCTGAAAAACGCCGTCGGCGGCATTGCCGAAATCATCAATGTTCCGGGCCATGTCAACGTTGACTTCGAGGACGTGCGCACCGTGATGGGCGAGCCCGGCAAGGCCATGATGGGAACGGCCCGGGCCAGCGGCCCCGACCGCGCCCGCATTGCCGCCGAGCAGGCCGTTGCCTGCCCCTTGCTCGAAGGCATTGACCTGTCGGGCGCCAAGGGCGTGCTGGTGTTGATCTCGGCGGCCAAAGGGTCGCTCAAGCTGAGCGAATCCAAACTCGCGATGAACACCGTGCGCGCCTATGCCTCCCCCGATGCGCATGTGATCTACGGCACGGCCTATGACGACGAGCTGGGCGAGGACATCCGCGTCACCGTGGTGGCGACCGGCCTGAGCCGTCAGGAAGCCCGCAGCCATGTCGCGCCGCTGCAGGTTTTGCGCAGCGCCGGCCAGAATGCCGCTGGTCTGGGCTTGAAGCAGCCCGACTACGGCAACATGGCCGTGCCCAGCGTGTGGCGCACCAACCGCACCCAGGCGGCAGCAAAAGTCGATGCGCTGGCATCCGGCGGCATGGATGACTTCGAGATTCCTGCCTTTCTGCGCCGTCAAGCGGACTGAGCGTGCATGAGTTGTGGCCCAGCCCTGCCCAGCCGGGCAGGCTTGAGGCAGAGCTTGTCGTCCTGTCCCAAGGGCTCTGGCGGCTTGGGTTCGCCCCTGTGCTCTGCCCAAATTAAAATAACCCATGCTCGCTCAAAGAACCATCAAATCCCTCACCAAGGCGGTCGGCGTGGGGCTGCACAGCGGCCAGCGGGTCGAATTGACTTTGCGGCCGGCACCACCTGACAGCGGCATCGTGTTCAGGCGCGTCGATTTGCCGCAGCCGGTGGACATCGCGATTTCGCCCGAGGCGGTCACCGACACCCGGCTGGCCTCCACCATCTCGAGTGGCAGCGCCAAGGTGCACACCGTCGAGCACCTGATGTCTGCCTGCGCCGGCCTGGGTATCGACAACCTGATCATCGACATCACGGCCGAAGAGGTGCCGATTCTCGACGGATCGGCATCTTCGTTTGTGTTTTTGCTGCAGTCCGCCGGCATTGAACTGCAGGCAGCGCCCAAGCGTTTTGTCCGCATCCTCAAGCCGGTCGAGGTTCGCGAGGGCGAGGGCGCGAACGTCAAATGGGCACGACTGAGCCCCTATCAGGGCTACAAGCTGAGCTTTGAAATCGACTTTGACCATCCCGCTGTCGATTCCACCGGCCAGCGCGTGGAGTTTGACATGGGCACTGGCGCCTACAGCCGCGATATCGCGCGCGCGCGCACCTTCGGTTTTACCAAAGATGTTGAAATGATGCGGGCCAACGGCCTGGCCCTGGGCGGCGGGCTTGACAATGCCATCGTCATGGATGACTACAAGGTGCTCAACAGCGAAGGCCTGCGCTACAACGACGAATTCGTGAAGCACAAGATCCTCGACGCCATGGGCGACCTGTACCTGCTGGGCAAGCCGCTGCTGGCCGCCTACAGCGCTTTTCGCTCCGGCCATGCGATGAACAACAAGCTGCTGCGCGAGTTGCTGGCCCACCCCGATGCCTACGAGGTCGTGACCTTTGACGACGAAAAAAACGCGCCGCAGGGTTTTGCCACGCTGGCACGCGCCTGGTAGCGCCGATCCAGCCACACTACAGGGTTCCAGTCCATGCTGCTTTTCCGCTGGATGCTCTTGCTGGCCCTGCTGGCCGCCATGGTGTGTTTCATGTTTTACGCCGGCACCGGACAGCTGCGTTTCAGGCGCTACGGCTGGATGGTTCTCAAGTGGGCGCTGCTGGCGGCTTTCGGCTTTTTTGCGGTGCTGATTCTGGAGCGGGTGGCATGAGCCCAATCGCCGGTCAGCGGCTCCGTCCCGCCCGGTAATTCCCGTCCATCTTGCCGCCGGCCTGGCTGGCCAGCGCCAGCCGCGCCATCGCGCTGCCCACATGGGCATGGGTAATCGCCAGCCCCAAAGCGTCGGCCGCATCTTTGCCGGGCAACGAAGGCAGTTTCAACAGCCGCATCACCATCTGCTGCACCTCCGCCTTGCCCGCCTTGCCATAGCCTGCCACGGCTTTTTTCATTTGCAGCGCGGTGTATTCAGCCACTGCCAGATCAGTGGACACCAGTGCCGTCACGCAGGCGCCACGTGCCTGGCCGAGCAGCAGCGTGGCCTGGGGATTGACGTTGACGAACACGATTTCGACCGCGGCAACTTCGGGCTGGTAGCGCTGCACGACCTCGCGCACGCCGTCAAACAGCACCTTCAGCCGGCCTGGCAGGTCGCTTTTCTCCAGGTGCGTGGTCTTGATGGTGCCGCTGGCCACGTAGCGCAGATGCGCACCGTTCATGTCCACCACGCCAAAACCGGTGATCTGCAAGCCCGGATCGATTCCCAATATATGCATTTGCTCTAAATTCAGTAGCTGCTTGTTCCGGCCATGCCGGTCACGGAAGTTCCACGCCGCTCATGCGGGCCGTGATGGTTCTGGCGCGCGAGGCGAGGTAGCCTGACTGGGTGCGGGTTTCAAAATACTTGGGCCTTGGCAGCATCACGGCCAAGCGGGCTGCCTCAAGGGCGCTCAAGCGCGAGGCAGGCTTGCGGTAGTAATGCTGGGCGGCGGCTTCAGCGCCAAAAACGCCTTCGCCCCATTCCACGCTGTTGAGGTAGATCTCAAGAATGCGCTGCTTGCTGAGCAGGGATTCGAGCATCAGCGTCAGCAGCAGTTCCTGGCCTTTGCGCAGCAAGGTGCGTTCGCCCGAGAGGAAAAGATTTTTCGCCAGTTGCTGCGTGATGGTCGAGCCGCCGAAGATTCTGGCCGGTTTGACGGCCGGCACTTTCGATTTGTTCTCGGCCAGCCGGCTGATCGATTGCGCGGCGCGTTCCTCGGCCTTGGTGTTTTTCTCCCAGGCTTTTTCCAGCGCTTCGATGTCAACGCCGTCGTGCATGATGAAGCTGGCGTCTTCAGAGGCAATGATGGCGCGCTTGAGGTGGTCCGACACCTGCGCATAGGGCACCCACTGCTGGCGCCATTTCAGCGCACCGGTGTTTCTGGCGATCAGCCAGGATTCGGAGCGCTGAAAGGCGGTGGATTCGGGATTCACGACCCGCATCAGCGCGATGCGCGCCACAAAATAAAGCTGCAGCGCCAGGATGGCCAGCAATGCCAGGACCAGCAGGCGCCCGAGTGCCTTCATAGATCAATTCCGTCCATAAGAAATTTTGGCACGCCCGCAGTCCAGGTTCAGCGCTCGGTGAGCTTGGTCTGAAGGCTGTCGTCACGCGCGAAATTGAAGCTGGAAACCACCACGACCTGGTCTGCCTTGCGGCGCATGGCTGGGTTGAAAGGCTCAAAAGGACCGGTGCCCTGGACAATGCTCTGCGCCTGCCGGTCGAGAATCCGGTTGCCCGAACTTTGCACCACGTCGGTGTCCAGCACGCTGCCGTCAAATCGGACCGTCATGGTCATGGTGAGCTCGCCATAGAGTTTCTTGCCGGCCAGTTTGGGGAAGTTCAGCGTGCCTTTTTCCTCGATCTTGCGGCGCAGCGCATCGTAATACAGCGCATAGACTTCTTCGCGGGTGGCCGGGCTGATGTAGCGTTTTTTGGGCCGTGCGTTTTCTTCATTGATGCGCCTTTCAATCTCGGCCAGCAGCTTGACCAGCTGCTTGCGCCTTTCCTCATGCTCCGCCTGCGCGGGCGTGCTGGCCGCCACGCTCATGTCGGGCGGTGGCATGGCCGCCAGCGCTTTTTCGGACTGCAGCAGCAACTGCGTCTGCTGCGCTGTGAGCGACTCGATTTGGCGCTGGGCGTCTTCCTCCGCCGCATCGCCCGGCTTGATCAGGGCAGAAGGCGGCAAGGGTGAGGTGGCGCGGCCTCTCTCAAACTCGCCGCCGCCCGCCAGCGAGGCCTGCGCAATGGCTGTGGCCTTATCCGGTTTTTCAGCGGATTTGGCATTGACCAGGATCACTTCGAGCGGCGTGTCCTCGAACACGCGGTTAAAGCGCTCCGGATCAACAAAGCGCAAGGTCAGCAGCGCCGCATGCACGGCCATCGAAACGCCCAGGGCAATTTGCAGGGTGCTCAGTGATTTCACAAATGAAGTTCGAGGTTTCGGTCTTGTTGGCGGCAATGCCTGGCAGCTTTACTGACAGCTTTGGTCAGCGCATGTGCCAAGCTCGCGTTCGTTTCAGGCCGCAGCGGCGGGAACGGGCTCGGCATCCGATGCCGTCTCGCTGATATCGACGGCAATCGATATCGGCCCTGCCGCCAGATCCTCTTCGTCGTCCTCGCCGTCCTCGCTGTCGTCGGCTTCCTGGGCGGCATCTTCTGCAACCACATCGAGCCGCTCAATCACGGTGCCCGAGATGTCCAGCGTGATTTCGTCAATCTCGCCCAGCCGGATGCGCACCCGGGCGCCGCGCGGCAGGCCTTGTGCGCCCAGTGCCGGCAGCACCAGCGGCAGCTCGTCGGCACGTACCAGGTTGTCCTTGAAGCTCGTCGCCGTCAGTTCGGTGATGTTGTTTTGCTGCAGGTATTTCAGCGTCCAGTAGCGTTCGATGCCTGACTGGAAGCCGTGGTAGGCGCTGTAAGCGCCATCGAAGCATGAAATCACCGAAAACAGATCGGCATCTTTGGGCTTGAAGGGCGCAGCCAGTGCGGCGGTGCGGCCATGCCGGGTACAGGCAATGATCTGCCACTGGTTGACCAGGTCGGTGTAGCGGCGTAGCGGCGAGGTGCTCCAGACATAGCTTTTCACGCCCATGCCGGCATGCGGCAGCGCCTTGGTGCCCATGCGCACCTTGACGCCCGGCGCCATGCTGGCCTGGCTGCGGTAAATGCCCGGAACGCCGTGTTCGGCCAGCCACTGACCCCAGGTGCTGTTGGCCAGGATCATGGCTTCGGCAACGATCAGGTCCAGCGGCGCACCGCGCTGGCGCGTGCTGATGCTGACCGTTTCGTTGCCCTGCGGCTCGCCGCCCGTGGGGTTGTCGAGCTTGAAGTTGTAGTCGGGCCGGTTGAAGTTTTCAGGCTTGCCGCGAACAATTTCGCGCTGGGCTTTCAAATGCCGGGCCAGGCGGTGCAGGAAGGTCAGTTCAACGCCCCACTGCACATCCACCGGCGCGGCAAGCTGTGCGGCTTCAAAAAATGCTTCGGTGAAGGTCTGGTCCAGCGCGTCGTGGCGCAGGTTGCTGATGATGGGAACCTGCTCCAGCCGGGTCACGCTGGCGGTGATCTCCAGCGTCGCCTCGTCCATCGTGAGGTAGAGTGAGAGGGCCGGGCAGTTGCGGCCTTCCTGCAGGGTATAGGCCTGAACCACGTCGTCGGGCAGCATGGTCAGCTTGTAGCCGGGCATGTAAACGGTGGACATGCGGGCGCGGCCGATGGCGTCGATGGCACTGCCCGGCAGCACGGCCAGGCCAGGCGCTGCAATGTGAATGCCCAGCGTGATGCTGCCACTGCCCAGACCCTGCACCGACAGCGCATCGTCAATCTCGGTGGTGCTGGAGTCGTCGATGGAAAATGCCTTCACATCGGCCAGCGGGAGCTCGTCCTTGACTGGCGGCGCCTGCAGGGCAGGGAAGCCCGTGCCCTTGGGAAAGTTCTCGAACAGGAAACGCTTCCAGTGGAACTGGTAGGGGGAGGCAATGGCGCCGGCTTTTTGCAGCAACTCCAGCGGCGCGGTGTGGGTGGCGCGCGAGGCATCGACGACGGCTTTGTACTCGGCGCTGTTCTTGTCGGGTTTGAACAGGATTTTGTAGAGCTGCTCAGCGATAGGCGCGGGGCATTGGCCCTGTCCGAGTTCCTCGGCCCAGGCGGCGATCTGGGCGGTGAGCTGCTTTTTCTTCTCGATGGCGGCCAGCGCCTGCTGCAGTATTTCGGGCGGGGCTTTCCTGAAGCGGCCCTTGCCGGCACGGCGGAAATAGTGGGGCGCCTCGTACAGGCGGAACAAGGCAGCCGCCTGCTCCTCCAGCGAAGCGGATTTTGAGGCATCGGCGCTGAAATAGTCGCGTGCCAGCTCGGCAAAACCGAATTCCTCGTCGCTGGCAAACTCCCAGGCCAGGTCCAGGTCAATCTCTTTGCTCTTTCGCTGGCCGGCAGCGATCAATTCGGCCGGTGCCGGTTTCTCGAATTTCAGCAGCGCATTGGCCGCCTTGACCTTGACGCGCTTGCCCGAGTCAAGCTCGACCTGCAGCGACGCATCGGTT
>JBDSZF010000187.1:0-4643 GCA_039925285.1 Polaromonas sp. | reverse complement strand
GAGACAAAACCGCCGCCGCCCAGAATGTAGTTGCCCACCGTCAGCGGGAAATAGTCCGGGTCGGCCCGTTTGAAGCCGGGCTGGCCGATCAGCACATGCGCCTGCGCCGAATCGAAAGGAATGTTTTTTTCCTGCGCCTGCGCCAGCGGCGCCACTTCGGGAACAACCGGCAACGCTGGCAGACTGGCGCATGGCAGTTGCGGCAGTCGCGACAACAACTGCGCAGCCATCGCATCGGCCTGCGCCCGGGTAACGGCGCCGACCATGCTGATGCGGGCACGGCAGGCCACCACGCCTGCAGCATGCGCGGCCTGGAGGTCCGCCACGTTGATGCGGTCCAGGCTCATCTCGGTCATTTCATAGCCATACGGATGCTGGCCATAGACGGCATGCGCATAGGCACGGCCAATCACGCTGCCCGGACGGGTATAGGACTCCTTGAGGGCCGCCTGCAGGCGCTGCCGTTCGCGATTCCAGATGGCCTCGGGATAAGACGGCTCGGCGATCTGGCGAGCGGCCAGCGTCACGGCGCTGTCGAGCAAGGCAGGAGCGGTCAGCGAACGCAGGGAAAAACTCATGCGGTCAGCTGAAGCGCCGGCCCCGAACTGCGCGCCCAGATCGGCCCAGGCTTCTCCGAGCGCATTTTCATCCAATGTCGGCGCACCCTCTTTGGCGCGCACGCCTTTTTCAAGCATGTTGGCCGTCATTTCCGCCAGCCCGGCCTGATCAGGCGGATCGCGCCGGCTGCCGGCATCGAAGTCGATCTGCACATCGACCATCGCAATGGCCGGGCTTTCGACCAGATAGACTTTCGCGCCGCTCGCCTGCGTCCAGTGCTGGACCGGGATGGTCGCCAGCGCAAATGTATGAACAAAAAGTCCTGTAGCACATACAGCTATTGCGTTAGCAGATATTTTTTTAGTAGCAATCATCATCAATGTCAATTCATACGGTTCAGGGCGCGGCTCAATGCAGCTCACCAGTGCTCGGGGCGCCCGGGGTGCGCTGCTTGCGGTTCGGGTCCATGGGCTGCGGCAGCAGGGTGGACACGGTCATCTGGTCATCACCGAAGTATTTGGCGGCCACTGCCTGCACTTCGCTGGCCGTCACCGTGCGCAGCTCGGCCATCAGGCGTGCGCTGGCGTCCAGCGGCAGGCCCTGGACCCAGTTGGAGCCCAGTTCGCGCGCCTGGCTGAACACTGAGTCGAGCTTGTAGGTTTCGCTGGCAACCCACTGGGTTTTGACGCGCTGGAGTTCGGCCTCGCTCACGCCCTCGCGCGCAATCATCGCCACTTGCTCCCGCAGGGCTTCAGCCACCTGCTGCGTGGTTTTTCCATCGGCCGGAACACCGTCGAGCGTGAACAATTGCGGGCCCCGGCCCATCAGGCCGCTGGAGGCGCCGGCGCTGTCGGCCACCCGGCCGGCCTGCTGTCCCTGTCCCTGTCCCTGCACCAGCGCGCGTTCCAGCCGGGCCCCGCTGTAGCCGTCCAGCACGGCGGCCAGCACCTTCAGCGCCATGGCTTCGCGGCTGGCTGCTGCTGTCGGGGAAGCGGTGGTTGGCGCCAGATCGACCGGTTCCAGCTTGGGCACCTTGAAGGCCAGACTGACATAAGCCTGGCTGGCCGGCGCCTTGAAGTCAATGCGGCGCAGACCGGCTTGCTCGGGCTCGCTGCGCGGTTTGCGCTCGGGCACCGGACGGGCCGCAATGGCGCCATAGTATTTTTCGGCGAGTTTTTTGACCTGGGCCACTTCAACATCGCCGGCGACCACCAGCGCGGCATTGGCCGGCACATACCAGCGCTGAAAGAAGCTGCGCACGTCGGCCGGCGTCATCGCATCCAGGTCGCTCATCCAGCCCACAATCGGGCGGCGGTACGGAGAAGCCAGAAAGGTGACGGCGGCGGCCTGTTCATAGAGCATGGCGTGCGGCGATTCCTCGGTCCGCATCCGGCGCTCTTCCTTGACCACCTTGATCTCGCGCCTGAATTCGTCGTCAGGCCAGCGGCTGTTGACAAAACGGTCCGATTCGAGCCGCATCACGTCTTCGAGCCTTGCGGCCGGAATCTGCTGGTAATAGCCGGTGTTGTCGCGGCTGGTGAAGGCGTTTTCCTGGCCGCCCAAGGCGGCCACGCGCCTTGAAAATTCGCCCGCCTTCACTTTTGGCGTGCCCTTGAACATCATGTGTTCCAGCACATGGGCGACGCCCGAGGTGCCGTCCACCTCATCCATGGCGCCGACGCGCACCCACAGCATATGGGCCACGGTCGGTGCCCGGTGATCGGGCTTGACGATCACCGTCAGGCCGTTGGCCAGCGTGAACTGCTCCACCGGGGCGGGCGCCTTCGCAAGGGCTGCATGGCTGAAGCCAACAGTCAGCGCAGCGGACAGCAGCGCAGCTGAAAAATGGCCCGCTACGCGCCCGGAAAAGAATACTCGGGACTTGACGGAAATTCGCTGGGGGTGTTTCATAGAATAGTGGACTCTACAAGACTATTCAATGTTCAGTTTCTTCAAAAAAAAATTCCGCCCTGCCCCGCCGCCCCCGCCTGCCGAGGTGCCTGCATCGCCTGATCTGCCCGTCATCAGCGACGGGGTCCTTCCTGCGCCTGACGCGGGATCGCTCGCGCCAGCCCCTCCACCCTTGCCTGTACCGCTCAAGTCGTCCGCCAGTAGCGGCGGCTCGATGATCGGCAGCGCGCTGGTCACGCCCATCGACATTTCGCAAGCCCTGGCCCTGGTCGTGGCGCCCGAGCGACAGCGCTGGTTCAGCAAGCTGCAGGAAGGCCTGCGCAAGACCGGCTCCAGCATTTCAACCGTATTCACCGGCAGCCGCATCGACGAGCAGCTCTATGAAGACCTGGAAACGGCCCTGCTGATGGCCGATACCGGTGTCAGCGCGACGGAGCACCTGCTCGCAGACGTCAAGCGCCGGGTGAAAGAAGGCGGCATGACGCATCCGGTGGCCGTCAGGAACGCGCTCATCGAATCCATCACCGCCCTGCTCAAGCCGCTGGAACGGCCGCTGGTGATTGGAGAATTCCAGCCCACCGTCATCATGGTGACCGGCGTCAACGGCGCAGGTAAAACCACCTCGATTGGCAAGCTCACGCGCCACCTGGCCAATGAAGGCGCTTCGGTGCTGCTGGCGGCAGCCGACACCTTCCGGGCCGCCGCGCGCGAGCAGCTCAGCGTCTGGGCCGACCGCAACATGGTCGAGATTGTCAGCCAGGAAAACGGCGACCCGGCCGCCGTCAGCTTTGATGCGGTCACGGCCGGCAAGGCGCGCGGCAGGGATGTGGTGCTGGTCGATACCGCAGGCCGACTGCCGACACAGCTGCACCTGATGGAAGAGCTGCGCAAGATCAAGCGGGTGGTGCAGAAAGCCGACGCCACGGCGCCGCATGAAGTGCTGCTGGTGATCGATGGCAATACCGGCCAGAACGCCCTGGCGCAGGTCAAGGCTTTTGACGACACACTGCAGCTGACCGGCCTGGTCGTCACCAAGCTCGACGGCACAGCCAAAGGCGGCGTGCTGGCCGCGATTGCCCTGTGGGCACGCGAACGAGCCAAGGCATCGCCGGGTTTGCGGCCGGTCGCGGTGTATTTCATTGGTGTGGGTGAAAAGCTGGAAGACCTCGAAACCTTCAACGCCCGCGAGTTTGCCCAGGCCTTGCTGGGCTGAGGGGCGACTCCTTCTGGCCGAACCGGGTTGAAAACCTGGCCATTGACACCATCTGCCTGGTTTAAAGGAGTGCCGACGTGTCCGATCCTGTCAGCCAGATTTTTCGTTTCGTCTTGAAGGTGGTTCTAGGCCTGTTCGCAGCCGTTCTCGCGGTCAGCCTGCTCGCCGCCGCCCTGATCGTCTTTGCCCTGAGCCTGCTCAAATCATTGATCACGGGCCGCAAACCCGCGCCAGCCATGGTGTTTGGGCGCTTCCAGCAGTTCTCTCAGCAAGGCATGTGGCCCGGCAGCCGTGCGACCCAAGGCTCGCCTAAAGCAGCTTCGGGCCAGATCGTCGATGTGGAGGTGCGTGAAATTTCTGAGAACAAGCGCCAGCCCTGAAAATGGGCGATGCCGGGCGGCATGCAGGACTCAAGCAGTCTTGTTCTTTACAAATCCGAAACCAAGTGCGCTGAACCAATCCCTCTTTGGCATGCTCTGATAGGCAGGGTTAGCAGTGATTAGCCTTTCGCTATTCAACCCATTGAACCTGTTGCCTGGCACTCTCTCTAAGGGAGTGCTAATATTTAGCCTTAGAGAAAAGGAGTTTTGCCATGTCTTATGCCCTTTCCCCCAGGTCGATGATGTCCGCCAGCGTCGCGTCTAGCGCGTCCAGCAACGCCGTGGCCGCCATCAACCCTTGGTCGATGGTGCCTCCGCTGGGCAATCTGGACGCCTATATTTCGGCCGTCAACCGTCTGCCCATGCTGACTCTGGAGCAGGAACAGGAATTCTCCAAAAAGCTCAAGGAAAACAACGACCTGGATGCGGCCGGCAAGCTGGTGCTGTCCCACCTGCGGCTGGTGGTGTCGATTTCGCGCAAATACCTGGGTTATGGCCTGCCCCACGGCGACCTGATCCAGGAAGGCAACATTGGCCTGATGAAAGCCGTCAAACGCTTTGACCCTGACCAGAACGTGCGC
>JBDSZF010000186.1:0-8651 GCA_039925285.1 Polaromonas sp. | reverse complement strand
TGGTTTTCCGGCGAATCGGTCGAGCTCCAGTTGTCAAAGCCGATGTGAAAGCCGTCGAGGTATTGCTTGCGGCCGGCGGCAATGTCGGCCACGAACTGCTGCGGCGTCTTGCCGGCCTTGTCGGCGGCAATCATGATGGGCGCGCCGTGGGCGTCATCGGCGCCGACGAAATTGACTTCATTGCCCTGCATTCTTTGATAACGCACCCAGATGTCGGCCTGGATGTATTCCATGATGTGGCCGATGTGGAAGTTCCCATTGGCGTAGGGCAGGGCGGTGGTGACGAAAAGGCGGCGCTGGGACATGATGGAGGTGCTTTTGTGAGGCTAACCGGTGATTTTAAGTCGGGCGGCGAACGGATGCCCGAGCGCCCCCCCGAACCCGGCGCTTTGCGGGACGGGTGCCTGGCTGGAAAGGACGACCTTGACCAGGCCGCAGCGGCGATTGACTGCGCTTGATGTAGGTCAACAAGGCCGGCAACTGGCCCGTATCTGAAAGCTGGCTGCATGCCTATACTTAAATTCGTTAAATCCGTCTCCACCCGGAAAGCGCCAGCCGCAAGGCGCCGACAGGCAGTTTGCGGCTTTGATGGCGTGGCACGGCCGGGACGCCCTGTACGGTTAAATCACTTGGTGGATGCTCATGGACCCTACTCAAGACGCCCAGTTGCCGGCACTTCCCGAAGGCGTGATTGCCCTTGTGCCGATGCGCAATGTCGTGCTGTTTCCGCATGCGCTGGTGCCCATCACCGTAGGCCGCGCCAAATCGATTGCGGCGGTCCAGCATGCTAAAAATACCGGCGCCCTGCTGGGCATTGTGCTGCAGCGCGACGAGCGGGTCGATGACCCGGGGCGCGAGGCGCTCTGGGATGTCGGGACCACCGCCAAGGTGGTGCAGTACGTGGACTCGGACGAGCAACTTCGCCATGCCTTGTGCCAGGGCGTGGCGCGCTTTCGCATTGAGGCGCTGGTGGAGGGTTATCCGTTTCTGGCAGCCCGCGTGCAGTTCATCGGGGAGCCGGCCGAGATTTCCACGCAGGCCGAAGCGCTGGGCCTGCAGCTGCGCGAGCGGGCTGCCGAGATCCTCTCGCTGCTGCCGGGGGCGCCGGCCGAGCTGGCGCATACGCTGCAAGCCGTGAAGTCGCCGTCGCATCTGGCTGACGTCGTTGCCAGCCTGCTGGATACCGAGATGAGCGACAAGCAGATGTTGCTGGAAACGGCCAACCCGGAAGAACGGCTGCATAAGGTGTTGCAGATACTGTCACACCGCATTGAGGTGCTGCGGCTGTCGCAGGAAATAGGTGCGCGTACCAAGGAGCAGATCGACGATACCCAGCGTAAATACATGCTGCGCGAGCAACTCAAGACGATCCAGAAGGAACTGGGCGAGGAAGGGAGCAGCAGCGAGGACATGGCCCAGCTCGGCGAACTGATCGCGAAGGCCGGCATGCCGGCCGAGGTGGAAGCCCAGGCGCGCAAGGAGCTCGGACGTCTGCAACGAATGCCCGATGCGTCCAGCGAATACTCGATGCTGCGCACCTACCTGGAGTGGATGACCGAGTTGCCCTGGGCGGTGCCACCCAGCAGTCCGATTGACCTGGCCGAGGCGCGCCGCATCCTTGAAGCCGAGCACTACGGGCTGGAGCGTATCAAGCAGCGCATCGTCGAATACCTTGCGGTGCAGAAGCTCAACCCGCAGGGGCGCGCGCCGATTTTGTGCTTTGTCGGTCCGCCGGGCGTGGGAAAGACCTCGCTCGGCCAGAGCATCGCGCATGCGCTGGGGCGGCCATTCGCGCGGGTTTCGCTGGGGGGCGTGCATGACGAAGCCGAGATTCGCGGCCACCGCCGCACTTATATCGGCGCCATGCCGGGCATGATTGTGCAAAGCCTGCGCAAGGCCGGCGCGCGGCACTGCGTGATGATGCTCGACGAGATCGACAAGTTGTCGCCCAGCGCCCATGGCGACCCGTCGGCTGCCATGCTGGAGGTGCTGGACCCGGAACAGAACTCGACGTTCCGGGACAATTACCTGGGAGTGCCGTTTGACCTGAGTCGCGTGGTTTTTGTCGCGACCGCCAATGTCATTGACCAGGTGCCCGCGCCGATGCGTGACCGCATGGAAGTGATTGAGCTGCCGGGTTACACCCAGGAGGAAAAGCTGCAGATCGCCCTGCGCTATCTGGTGCAGCGCCAGCGCGAGGCCAACGGCCTGCGCGAGGACCAGTGTGAATTGACCCCTGCGGCCCTGCAGTCCCTGGTGGCCGAGTACACCCGGGAAGCGGGCGTGCGCCAGCTGGAACGCGAGATCGGGCGCGTCATGCGGCATGCCGCGGTGCAGGTCGCGGACGGCTCGAAGGCGCAGGTGCGCGTCGATGCGGGCGATCTGGATGCGCTCCTCGGTCCACCGAAGTTTGAACACGAAACCGCGCTGCGCAGCAGCCTGCCGGGGGTGGCCACCGGACTGGCCTGGACGCCGGTGGGCGGCGATATCCTGTTCATCGAAGCGACCCGTGTGGCGGGCACCGGCCGCCTGATCCTGACCGGCCAGCTCGGCGATGTGATGAAGGAAAGCGCCCAGGCAGCGCTGACGCTGGTGAAGTCGTTCGCCCATACGCTGGGGATTCCGGCGGAAAGGTTCGAAGGCATCGATGTCCACGTGCATGTGCCGGCCGGTGCGATCCCCAAGGACGGGCCGAGCGCCGGGGTGGCCATGTTCATGGCGCTGGCCTCGCTCTTTACCGACCATGCGGTGCATCACGATGTGGCGATGACGGGCGAAATCAGCCTGCGCGGCCTGGTGTTGCCCGTCGGGGGCATCAAGGAAAAGGTGCTTGCCGCGCAGCGTGCGGGCGTGCGCACGGTGCTGCTGCCACGGCGCAACGAGAAGGATTTGCGCGACGTGCCCGATTCAACGCGTCAGGCCCTGACCTTTGTCTGGCTGGACCATGTCGATGACGCCATTCGCGCGGCGCTGGGCGATGCGGTCACGCTGGGCGCCGGGTTCGTGCTGGTTTGAACGCGACATGCGCACGATGCAGTAAATCTGCAGGCACTTGACCCATCTCATGTCAGGTGCATTGGTACGCAGTGACACTGGCGAAAAGACATGGTGCAAATACAGGGAGTTCAGCAATGCAATTACCTCTTCAACTGACTTTTCATGGCATCGACTCCTCTCCTGCCATCGATGCGGCTGTGCGCCAGAAGGTGCAGCATCTGGAGCGGTTTTACGACGGCATCATGTCTTGCCGTGTCGTGGTCGAACTGCTGCAAAAGCACCAGAACCAGGGACGGCCGTTTGGCGTGCGGATTGATCTGACGCTGCCGGGCCATGAGCTCGTCGTGGATCGTGTTGAAAACGAAGAGGTTTACATCGCTTTGCGCGACGCCTTTGATGACATGACGCGCCAGCTCGAAGACCTGGCCCGCCGACAGCGCGGCATGGAAAAGGAGCACCCGCATGCCTTGCACGGCGAGGTGGTGCGCCTGGACGACGAAGGGGGCTTCGGCTTCATCAGCACACCCGACGGGGACGAGTATTACTTCAATCGCGACAACCTGGCCAACGCGCGCTTTGAACAGTTGCTCATTGGCAGCCCGGTCCAGTTCATCGCGCAGGCCGGTGCGCAAGGGCCGCAGGCCAAGCGGGTGAGCCTGGGCAAGCACCGTTTCGGTTGATCCGGCCATTCCAGGGGTTTCGTCCTCTGCGCCAGCGGCGCAGCGATATTTGTGGGGGATGCCGCTGCGCCTCATGCAGCTTGATCCGCATTGCCTTAGACTTCTTCCCAAATCCTTGAGCCCGACCGGCCTGGAATGGCCGGCCCGGCGCTGCCAGCAACCCCACCACAGATTCAATTCGGAGATTCCCCAGATGGCTGTAGAACAACAGGCAATTTTGAACGCGCTGCAAAACGTGCTCGACCCCAATACCGGCAAGGATTTCGTCAGCACCAAAGCGCTGAAAAACCTGCAGCTCAGCGGCGATGAGGTGTCGTTTGATGTCGAACTCGGCTACCCCGCCAAAAGCCAGATCGCCGGCCTGCGCAAAAGCCTGATTGCCGCCGTCAAGGGCGTCGCCGGCGTCGGCAACGTGTCGGTCAATGTCAGCGTCAAGATTGCCAGCCACAGCGTGCAGCGCGGCGTGCAATTGCTGCCCAACGTAAAGAACATCATTGCCGTGGCGTCGGGCAAGGGCGGCGTCGGCAAAAGCACCACCGCCGTCAACCTGGCGCTGGCCCTGGCTGCTGAAGGCGCCGCCGTCGGCCTGCTCGATGCCGACATCTACGGCCCCAGCGTGCCCATGATGATGGGCATTGAAGGCCGGCCCGAAAGCATCGACGGCAAGAACATGGAACCGCTGGAAAACTACGGCCTGCAGGTGATGTCCATCGGTTTCCTGGTGGACAAGGACGAGGCCATGATCTGGCGCGGCCCGATGGCCACGCAGGCGCTGGAGCAGCTGCTGCGCCAGACCAACTGGAAAGACCTCGATTACCTGATCGTCGATATGCCGCCCGGCACCGGCGACATCCAGCTGACACTGAGCCAGCGCGTTCCCATGACCGGCGCGGTGATCGTCACCACGCCGCAGGACATTGCGCTGCTGGACGCCAAGAAGGGCATCAAGATGTTCGACAAGGTTGGCGTGCCGATTCTGGGCATTGTCGAGAACATGGCCGTGCATATCTGCAGCCACTGCGGCCATGCGGAACACATTTTTGGCGAAGGCGGCGGCAAGAAAATGGCTGCTGACTATCAGCTCGACTACCTCGGCGCGCTGCCGCTGGACATGCAGATCCGCCTTCAGGCCGACAGCGGCAAGCCCTCCGTGGTGGCCGACCCTGACGGCGAGGTGGCGGCCATCTACAAGGCCGTGGCGCGCAAGGTGGCGATTACCGTGGCAGCCAAGTCCAAGGATTTCTCGGCCAAGTTCCCGAGCATCACGATCAGCAAGAACACCTGATCACCTGATGCCGACCGGCAGGCCTCCGGCTGAATTTTTGCGAGAAACCGGATGAACCTGCTGACCTCGCTGCGCTACTTGGTCGCCCTGAGCGAGCACCGGCATTTTGCGCGCGCCGCGCAGGCCTGCCACATCACCCAGCCGGCGCTGTCGAATGCCTTGCGGGCGCTGGAAAAAGAGTTTGGCACGCCCATCGTCAAGCGCGCCCGCAGCTATGCCGGCCTGACGCCCGAGGGCGAACGCGTGCTCAGCACCGCCCGGCGCATGCTGCACGAACATGTGTTGCTGCAGCAGGAACTCGCCAGCAGCGCCGGCCAGCCCAAGGGGCGTCTGCAGCTGGGCGTGGTGCCGACCGCAGTGCCCGTGGCCGCACGTTTTGCCGCCATGCTGCAGGCCGCGCATCCGGGCATTGCCCCGGTGGTGCGGGCCTTGAGTTCACAGGAAATCGAGGAAGGCCTGGAAAACCTGTCGCTCGACATGGCGCTGGGGTTTACCGGCCGGCTCAAAAAAGGCGGACCGTTTGCCGTGCTGCCGCAGTATGCCGAGCATTATTTCCTGGTGCGCCGCCTGCAAGCACCGGCCGCTGCCAAAGGGGCTGAGCTGCGGCTGGGCGCGGCGATGCGCTGGCTTGACGCCGCGCAACTGCCGCTGTGCCTGCTGACGCCCGAGATGCACAACCGCAGCATCGTCGATCAGGCGTTTTACCAGGCCGGCACGGTGGTGCAGCCGGTCATGGAAACCAATTCGGTGCTGACGCTGGCTTTGAGCGTGCTGGCCGGCGATGTCTGCAGCGTGCTGCCCGGTGCGCTGGTCGGCGTGGTGCGCGGCCAGGGCGAACTGGAGGCGCTGCCGCTGGTCGAGCCGGAAATGCGCACACCCGTCGGATTCATTTATCTTGCCAAAGCGCGCGCTTCCCCGGTGCTGGACACGGCGCTGGCGCTGGCCCGGAATGAGCGGTGGCTGCAACATGCGGCGCAGTACAGCGGCTCGCTCAAGGCCTGAATGCAAAGTGGTGCGCCGCTTATCTTTCCACCGAACAGGAACTTGACGCATGAGCCATGACTCGATCCGGCATTTACAGGCCACAGGCCCAACCCCTGGAAGCGCATGGAACACAACATCCCCCTGATCACCACCATCGCCGCCGGTTTCGGTATTGCCCTGATTCTGGGGTTCATCGCCGAGCGGATCAAGGTTCCCGCGCTGGTGGGCTACCTGGTCGCGGGCATCCTCATCGGCCCGGCCACGCCGGGTTTTGTGGCCGACCTGCATATCGCCTCCCAGTTGTCCGAAATCGGCGTCATGCTGCTGATGTTCGGTGTCGGGCTTCATTTTTCGCTCAAGGACCTGCTGGCGGTCAGACGTATTGCCATCCCGGGCGCCGTGGTGCAGATGGGCCTGGCCACGCTGCTCGGCATGGGCCTGGCCTGGTGGTGGGGCTGGAACTGGGGCGCCGGCCTGATCTTCGGGTTGTCGCTTTCGTGCGCCAGCACGGTCGTGCTGCTCAAGGCGCTGGAGGCGCGCGGCGTGCTCGACACGATGAACGGCCGCATCGCCGTCGGCTGGCTGGTGGTCGAGGACCTCGCGACCGTGCTGGTTCTGGTGCTGCTGCCGCCGCTGGCCGGTGTGCTAGGCGGCACGGCTTCGGTCGACGGCGCCGCGCCGCTGTGGCGCACCATAGCGCAGACGCTTCTGGAGGTCTCGGCTTTCATCGCCCTGATGCTGATCGTGGGTCGCCGCGCGCTGCCCTGGCTGCTGTGGCAGGTGGCGCGCACCGGCTCACGCGAACTGTTCACGCTGGCGGTGGTGGCCTGCGCAATTGGCATTGCCTACGGTGCGTCGGCCCTGTTCAGCGTGTCGTTCGCCCTGGGCGCTTTCTTTGCCGGCATGGTGATGCGTGAGTCCGAGTTCAGCCACCGCGCGGCGCAGGAGTCGCTGCCGCTGCGCGATGCGTTTTCGGTGCTTTTTTTCGTCTCGGTCGGCATGCTGTTCGAGCCGGCCATACTGATCGAACAGCCCGCCCATGTGCTTGGCGTGGTGGCCATCATCATCCTGGGCAAGTCGATTGCGGCGCTGGCGCTGGCGCTGGCGCTGGTGCTGGTCTTTCGCTATCCGCTCAACACGGCATTGACCGTGGCGGCCAGCCTGGCCCAGATTGGCGAGTTCTCTTTCATTCTGGCCGGCCTGGGTCTGTCGCTGGGCTTGCTGCCGGCCGAGGGGATGAGCCTGGTACTTGCCGGTGCGCTGATTTCCATTGCGCTGAATCCGTTGCTATTTGCCGCCATTGCTCCGTTCCAACGCTGGCTGCTCGAACGTTCGGAATTGGCACGCCGCCTGGAGCAGCGCGATGACCCTTACGCCGAGTTGCCCATCAGCACCGAACACAAGTACCTCAAGGGACAGGTGGTGCTGGTGGGCTACGGCCGGGTGGGGCGCCGCATCGCCGCTGCGCTGGAGGCACGCGGCATTCCTTACGTGGTCGCGGAGCAGAACCGCGAACTGGTGGAGGATTTGCGCAAGCAGGGAAAGGCCGCCGTCTCAGGCAACGCCGCCGATCCGGTTGTATTGATCCAGGCGCACATCGCCAACGCGGCCATGCTGGTGATCGCCTCGCCCGATCCGCTCAATGTCCGCCAGATGGTGGACACGGCGCGCACGCTCAATCCGGGCATAGAAATCGTGCTGCGAAGTCATAGCGAGGACGAATCCCAGCTGCTGCGAAAAGACGGTATCGGCACGGTTTTCTTTGGCGAGGAAGAGCTCGCCAAAAGCATGACAGGTCATGTTCTGGAGCGCTTTGAACCGCAGGCGGCGGGGCATGCGTGAAGGCAGCATTGATGCCGCGCAACTGGCGCTGGTCGAGCAGGAAAGGGTGATGTCTGCGTGGGGTCACCCATTTGGCCAAGGCCCGGCCATCGCGAGCGCTGGGGCTGGCGCGGGATGGGCGGTGGTTGGGGGATGTGGCGCGGTATAGCGGGGCGCTGGAGGGGTGAGTGATGCTGCTGTTATTTTGGGTGGTGCCGGGCTTGATTTTGAGCCCGAGCTTTAAAGTTGTGCTGATCCAAGGAAGAAACGAGAGATGGCGACCAAAAAGACGAGCGCGGATTACATACGCGAATTTCAGGCGGTGCATGGTGGCCGCTACGACTATTCAAAAACTGAGTACGTTAATGCAGTTACCAATCTACAGGTTGCTTGTCCCATGCATGGTGACTTTTGGCAAACACCATCCAACCATCTTCGCGGAAGGGGATGCCCAAAATGTTCACACGAAGCGCAGTGGGACCACACGTTTAAACAGCAGTGCAAGGAGCGCGGTATTGATTACTGGCGCGCACTCAAAAGGCGTGAAGCCGGGATGAGCGACGAAAAGGTTTTCGAGGAAGGCTATGTGCGTGGTCAGCGAAAAACTGCCACAGCGCTGACTGACCTTGCCCCTGGATTCCGTATCCCATAACCGAGATCATGAGCTGGCTTGCCTGGCCTGAGCCGCAAACCACGGCAATTGCATTTGAAGAATTTTGAGCGGGGAGGCCAAAAACGGGTGTCCACTCAAGCATTTTTCATCCTGGAAAGTCGGAACGATCCATTTTTCCGAGGCCGTCACGCACACCGATCACACGGCCAGAGGGCTTGAGCGCCGAGCCAAAGATTCCGGTCGAAGTTCGTTTTTCCCGGAGAATGGAAAA
>JBDSZF010000185.1:0-40805 GCA_039925285.1 Polaromonas sp. | reverse complement strand
AAGCTGATCAACCACTTCAAAAATGAAGCGGGCCAGGTGATCTTCGTTTAGCCAGTCGTCCAGTGAGGGCGGTAGAAGGTAGTCAGTCTTGCGGTCGGCTACGATGAAATTGGACATGGGCGCGGCTCCGGGATTCAACGGTTTTAAGTGTGGCGTATTCCTGCGCTCCCGGGGATAGGGAAAGCCCGACAGGCTGCTAGCTTGCAGCCGCTTTCGTTGGCTTAAACTGCCGAAAATAGGGTGAAGCGTGCAAACGTCATGAGCAAGCTCTTCTTTTATTTTTACCCCGGCAGGCCTCAAGCTTCCTGCGGACTCATCTTCGGTCTATCAGGGCATGCGCAATTGTTCCCAGGTCCACATACTCCAACTCGCTGCCCACCGGCACGCCGCGCGCCAGACGCGTGACCTGCATGCCACGGCTCTTCAAGGCCTGGCCAATCACATGCGCCGTGGCTTCACCTTCGGCCGTGAAATTGGTCGCCAGGATGACTTCCTGCACTTCACGCGAAGCGGCTGGCAACGGCTGGCCGTCTTCGTCTTTGGGCACGACCCGGTCAAACAGTTTTTGCAGGCCGATGTCATTCGGGCCCACGCCGTCCAGCGGACTGAGCTTGCCCATCAGCACAAAATACAGGCCCCGGTAAGCCAGCGTCCGCTCCAGCGCTGCCTGGTCGGCAGGTGTTTCAACCACGCACAGCTTGCTGCGGTCGCGCTGCGGATTGGCGCAGGTCATGCAAACCTCCTGTTCGGTCAGGGTGTTGCACAAGGCGCAGTGCCTGATGCTCTGAACCGCATGATCGAGCGCCCGGGCAATCTGCAGCGCGCCCTGCTTGTCGTGCTGCAGCAGGTGAAATGCCATGCGAGCAGCCGACTTTGCGCCCACGCCCGGCAGCTTGCGCAAAGCCTGGGTCAGGCCGTCAAGGGCATTGGAGGGTGTCATTGATGGAGAGTGTTGCCAACAAGAAATATCCTGGCCAGTTGGGGACTGAGCGATGGGGCGCTGCGCGCGTCCATCGGTCCGTCCCGCAACGCCTCAGAACATCAGAAAGGGAATTTCATGCCGCCGGGGAGTGCCGGCATGCCTGCCGTAAGCTTGCCCATCTTTTCCTGGCTGACTTCTTCCGCCTTGCGCACGGCCGCATTGAAGGCTGCCGCCACCAGGTCTTCAAGCATGTCCTTGTCGTCCAGCAGCAGGCTGGGGTCGATCTCAATGCGCTTGACGTCGTGCTTGCAGGTCATGGTGACCTTCACCAGGCCGGCCCCGGCTTCAGCCGTGACTTCCACAAAAGCCAGGTCATCCTGGGCTTTTTTCAGGTTTTCCTGCATCGCCTGCGCCTGCTTCATGAGGCCTGCGAGTTGTCCTTTGTTAAACATGTTTTTTTCCTTTGAAATAGGGGGTTGCTGAAAACTGTCGTTGATCATATCGGCTTGAGGGGCGAGAAGCCCGCCCCCTGCTTGCCGGCTTTTATGGCGAAACGCTCTTGATGCTGCCAGGGACAATCCTGGCGCCCCAGTCGCGGATCATGTCCTGCACAAAGGGATCATTTTGAATCAGCGCTTCGGCGGCGCGCTGGCGTTCGGCCGATGCGGCGCTGTTGCGGCGTGCCGGCGTGTCCGTCACGGGACCTACTTCGACGGTGAGCTTGAGGGTGGTATCAGCCAATGCAGTTTGCAGGGCAAGCTGCAGCTTGTCACGCGCCGCAGGCTGGCTCAGTGACTCGCGCTCAACGCGCAAGGCCCAGATGCCGGCTTCCCGGCTGCACAGTTCGGACTGCAGGGCGAGCTCTCTTGTCAAGGCGCCAATGGCTTCGGCGGCGACCAGCTGGTTGACGATCTGGCTCCAGGCGCCGCCCAGTGAAGCGTCTTGAGAAGAAATACCCGGAGATGCCGGCAGTTCAGCGGTCGCTTCTGAATTAATAGCATGCTGCACCCGTGCTACCTGCGTAGAAGGCTGATTTTTCTCATGATTTTGATTAAAAGCAGGCGCCGGTACAAGTTTGATCGCCGCTGCCTGGACTGAGGGAGCCGGGGCCACGGCTGCGCTGACATGCGCCTGTTGAGTGCGATGCGCGGCAGGCAGTTCAGGCGGCGGCTTTTTTCCCGGCTCGGCGGCACTCCCCGGCGCAGCGGCCTGTCGGGCTTGAACAGGAGATGCCGGCATGGCAGACTCCGAGGGTTTGAATGCCAGCAGGCGCAGCAGCACCATGGTCAGCGCGGCATACTCGTCGGGTGCCAGGCCCAGTTCACCGCGCCCATGCAGGCACAGGCTGTAGAGCAACTGGGTTTCATCGGCCGGCATGGCTTGGGCCAGCCGGGCGGTCTCTACAATCTCCGGGTCACTGTCGTCGTCGCCAGCGCCCATATCCGGCACGGCCTGAAGCACCGCCATGCGCTGCAGCACAGTGGCCATTTCTTCGAGCGTGGAGGCAGCGCTCAGACCGTTGAGGCGCAGCACTTCGGAGGTTTTCACCACCGTTCGGCCATCGCCACGGGCCAGCGCATCAAGCAGGCGAAACACATAACTGCGATCGACGCTGCCCAGCATGACGCGCACGCTGGCTTCGTCGAGCCGGCCCGAACCAAAGGCGATGGCCTGGTCGGTCAGCGACAGTGCATCGCGCATCGAGCCGCGTGCAGCGCGCGCCAACAGGCGCAGGGCTTGCGGCTCGGCCGGGACGTTTTCCGTGCCAAGCACCTGAACCAGGTGTTCGAGCACGGTTTCGGGCGCCATCGGCCGCAGGTTGAACTGCAGGCAGCGCGACAGCACGGTCGCCGGCACTTTTTGCGGATCGGTCGTGGCCAGCACAAACTTGAGGTATTCGGGCGGCTCCTCCAGCGTCTTGAGCATGGCGTTGAACGCCGTGTTCGTGAGCATGTGAACCTCGTCGATCATGAAGACCTTGAAGCGGCCCACCACCGGTTTGTAAACCGCTTGTTCGAGCAGCTGGGCAATTTCATCGACACCGCGGTTGGACGCCGCATCGAGCTCGGTGTAATCGACAAAGCGGCCGCTGTCGATGTCCCTGCAGGCATCACAAACACCGCAGGGCTCGGCCGTGATGCCGCCCTGCCCGTCGATGCCGGTGCAATTGAGCGACTTGGCCAGAATCCGGGAAACCGTCGTCTTGCCCACGCCCCGTGTGCCGGTAAACAGGTAGGCATGGTGCAGGCGCCCGGTGCCCAGGGCATTGCCCAATGCCTTCACGACATGCGACTGCCCCACCATTTCAGAGAAATTTTTGGGGCGGTATTTGCGGGCGAGCACTAGATAGGACATGGCGTCATTCTAGATTGGCCGGAATCAGGCATTTACCCGCCTGAAACCATGAAGATGCTCAGCGCTTGAGCGTGGCATGCAGCGCCACGAGCGCCTGCGTCAGCTTGTGGCCAGGGTCCAGGTAGATCATGGGCAGCGACTGCTCATGGGATTCACGGACTTTGATGGAGCATGGCAGGTAGGGCTGCAGCACCGGCAGGCCTTCTGCAATCAGTTCATTGACGATGCGCTGTGGCAGATTGGCCCGGGGCTGGAACTGGTTGACCACGATGCCTTCCACCACCAGACCGGCATTGTGATCAGCCTGGATCTCCTGCACGTTTTCCAGCAGAGTGTAAAGCGCCTTGCGCGAAAAATCATCGCAATCGAACGGGATCAGGCAGCCGTGCGCGGCTATCAGCGCCGAGCGGGTGTAAAAATTCAGCGCAGGCGGCGTATCGATGTAGATACGGTCATAGTCGCTGGCCAGTTGCTGCAGCGCCTCGCGCAGCTTGAATAGCTTGTGACGCGACTCCAGCTTCGTCTGCAGTTCGTCCAGCTTGGGGCTGGAGGGCATCAAATCCAGGCCTTCATGCGGCGTGGCGACGATGAACTCGGCAGGCAACACCTTGCGCAGGCTGAAGCTCAGGGTATTTTCAAAAAAATCCGCCACGTTGGGCTGGCCATCCGTGGCTTGCCCACCCATCAGGTAGGCACTGGAGTTGCCCTGCGGGTCCAGGTCAATGACCAGGGTGCGCAGACCCTGGCTGGCGCTGATGGCGGCCAGATTGCAGGTGATGGTGGACTTGCCCACCCCCCCTTTTTGATTGAATACGACGCATGGCATAGGGGATTCCTTGTGCTGGAAACTTGAAGCCGTGATTGTGCCTTCTCTGGCGGGGAAACTCGCAACATTGCCCTGCATCTTCGGTGAGTAAACAGCCGCAGACCCTGAACCGGTGCATCGAGCAGTCCACTCTTCGTTTCACTGAAATTACCGCAGGGCCTGAAAGACGGATGGCAAGCCCCTATAATCAAAAGCGACGGGCCTTCCCGCATGGTAAAGCGGCCAACCGGGTCAGATGGGGAACCAAGCAGCCCTAACTGCGGAGCCAGTGCCGGGGTCAAGGCTCGTCACCTTATTTTTATTCGCTGACTTCTTCAATGGCAAGGGTGGTCTGCAGCGCATGATCAGCAATCTGCGCCGACATCAACGCCAGCGACGCCAGCGCATAAGTGCCGCTGATCACTCCCTTGTAAGCTATTTCTGCGGCCACGGCATCGCGGTCCAGTCCTTCTGTGGCGGCGACGATGCATTCTTCTATGCTGCCCAAGCCAACGTCGGCATACAGCGGCTCACCTTCATAACTGACGCTGTATTCGTACAGACTCTGTTCCATCGGGTCGATGTGAAAACGAACAATCATTCAATCCTCTTTTCTGTCATTCACTACCTGATTGATAGCAGGTCTTATTGATTACGTTCAAAAGCCGATTCCAGCCGATGAACGCGCAGCCCATTTTGCGCCACCGTCCTGGATGCAATGTCCAGCAGATGAGAGTGATGTGTGAACACCAGCACCTGGGCGTTGGCGGAAAATTTCTCCAGCGCGCGCAACATGTGGGCGGCCCGTTCATCATCGGCGGTCATGAGCACATCGTCCAGCACCAGCGGCATCATCCGCTCGGGCTTGCGCTGCACCTGTAGCGCGGCCAGCCGCAGCGCCAGATACAACTGGTCTGCCGTGCCTTCGCTCAGCGCGGAAATGTCCATGGGCTTGCCCTGCGCCGGCTGGGCCAGCAACAGGGGAACGTCACTGTCGGCATCGACCAGCAGCCGGATGAATCGCCCGCCGGTCATCAGCCGGAAATAGTCTCCCGCCAGCGCCACCACCGGGCCTTGCGCCTTTTCGCGGTGGCGCCGCAAGGCTTCGCCCAGCAAGGCTTCTGCGAGCTTGAGCTGCGCCCACGGCCGTACGCCGGCACGGTAGCGGGCGATGGCCGCTTCCATTTCTTCCCTAGCCTGGGCCGCCTCATCCGAGGTATCGACCTGAGCCAATGCGGCCCGGGCGACCTGCTCGACATCGATAGCGACCTTTTCCTCTGATTCGAGCCGCTCAATCCCGGCGGAGCAGGTCTGTTTTTCCAGATCAATCGCCACGCTGTCCAGGTCAGCCAGTTCTGCCCGCAGTATGGCAGCGTTTTTCGGGGAAGTCCGGGCCAGCTGATCCTTCAGTTCTTCCAGACGCGCCATCACTGAGCGCCGCCGTTCAGAATGGGTTTCAGCCTCTGGCAGTTCGTCGGCATGCTGC
This sequence comes from Polaromonas sp., assembly GCA_039925285.1. GTDB lineage: Bacteria > Pseudomonadota > Gammaproteobacteria > Burkholderiales > Burkholderiaceae_C > Polaromonas. Next base: position 35,237 of record JBDSZF010000185.1, on the reverse strand, counting down.
ACCCCAGCCTGCTGCGCCAGTGCTTCAAGCATTTTGACGGCACCGTCCAGGTCGGAAAGCGCCCGTTGCTGACGCTTTATTTCTTCGGCTTCGCTGCGCTCCAGGCTGACCTTCATCGCCGCCGCCTCACGCGACTGCGACAGCCGCTGCACCAGACCATCGACCCATGCATCAAGATGCTGCCAAACGGGCTCCTGCAGGAGCTGGCCCAAAGCATGGGCTGAGTTTTCGGCAGCCGCTTCGCTGGCCTTCATTTCCTTGAGTTGCTGCAGATGCCCGACATGCCTCTGGCAGTCATTGACCCAGCGCTGAAGTTCGGCAAGACGCGCCTTGATCGTTTCAGCGACCACGCCCTTGCCCAGGTAAAGATGAAGGCAGTGTTCGTCCAGTGTGCCTTGGCGAGCCTGAAGCAGATGCGCCAGTTCGGCGGCCCTGGCCTGATCCGCCTGAACCTCCTGCGCCAGGCCAGCCATGTCGATGGCGCGCCGCTGCATAGCCGCCCGCGTCGCCACCATGTCGCGATCAGCCGCTGTGCCCAGCGCAATCAGGGCATCCAGCGCATGCAGGCCGTCGGGAAGCGTATGCCCCAGGGCCGCCAGGGTGGCCAGCAGATGCTTGCTGGCCGCCGCCATCTGCTGCGCCAGCAATGCCTGCGCGTGTTTCGCCTGTTCAAGACGTTCATGCCGTTCAAGCGCTGCTTGCCGCAAGGACAGCCATTCACGCACGGTGGCCGCCGTGCCGGCCGGAATCTCCAGCCGCGACAGCGTTTGGTGCCAGTGTTGATCCAGAGCCGACAGCGAATGGGCCTGCGCGGCTTGGGTGGTCTGCAGAGCAGCAAGCGCCTGCCTCATCTCTGCAATCCGCTGCTCACATTCCGCCACCTCGGCGGCTCGCCGGGCGCCCTCGCGCAGCAAGTCCGCCTGCCGGTCTGCCTGCGCCTGAGCATGCTCGAACTTTTCGGATAAATCGGGTGAATCGGGTAGGGCACGCCCCGGCATCTGGCCAGACAGGGCCTGATCGGTTCGTTTTTTCGGGTCGATGAATACCGTGCGAATCATCTGCCAGTCCTCGTCCCGCCGGGCTCTGGCATGGCGCAAGGTGTCGGCCGACACGACCTCGCCGCTTGCCGCCAGGCCCTTGCTGCGTCGTTGCTGCGCCGCCAAATCAGTCTGCAGCTGCTCCCGCTTGCTTTCGCTCAGCGCAGCCTGCTTGCGCCATTCGCTGCGTTCACGTTCATAGGCATCGATCTCGGCAGCAGCCAGCCAGCGTGAAACCGTCAATTGCCCAAACGATTCCAGGCCCAAATCCGTCAGGGAACGATCGAGCTTGCGTTGCTCGGTGTTCAGTCCGGCGCTCAACTCGGCCAGACGCTTTTCGGCGTCGCCCAGCGATTGCGCCTGTCCCAGCGCCAATGAGAGGGTCTGCTGCAGCTGCGGCGCCGGCTCATCGATCACCTCGCGCTGCAACTGCGCAAGCTTGCGCCCGGAAACACTGAGCCGCGCCTGGACATGCTGCAAATCGAGCGTCAATGCCTGAAACACCTCCAGCGCACGCTCGATTTCAGCCTGCTCCGCCGCCGAAGGCGTATGACTGAAAAACGCATCCAGACTCTCGATGGTTTTTCCGGCCTGCGTCATGCGTTGCGCCTGCAGCATCAGCTGAGCAGCCTCGTCATCGGTAGAAGCCTGCAGCTTGAGCCGCAAATCGCGCTCGCGCCGAACCAGGGACAAGTCAGCTTCGAGCCGGTCGATGGCGGGCGCATGGGTTAACAACAAGGGTTCAATGTTCAGCGCCAGCAAGGCATGCCGGCACTCGCCAAGCGCTTCGTCGGCTTCTGTCAACGCAGCTTGCGAGCGGGCTTTCTGTTGAAGCGCAGCCAGCCGGCGCTCTCGCGTATCGGCTGGCAGCGCCACATGGCACTGCACCTCGGCCCATTGCCCCTCAGCCAGATCGAGCTCGCGCAGCAAGGGTTCTACGGCGCGCAGTTCAGTCAGTTCGGCCAGCCGCCTGCGTTGCCCGGTCAATTGGTCCCGGACTACCGCCAAGCGACTTTTCGCCTCTTCATGCACTCGCTTGAGCGCTTTCCACTGGTCTGGCTTGGTCACGGCCTGCTTGTAGCGCTGCCGGGCGTCGTCCAGCTGGCGCGCGGCTTCGTTCAAAATCGGCAACTGGCCTTTCGGTACGAAATACTTTTTGGCATCGGTTTGCAAAGTCTGCAGCATCGCCTTGATCCCGGCAGAGCCGGTGCTGGCTTCGAACAAGGCGGCGCCCAGTTCACCTTCGCCCTGAATCAGCATCTGCCCGCCCTTGCGCAGGTGCGAAGAGTTCAGGCCATACATGGTTTCAAACTGCTCACGCGCCACACCGCCCGTCAGCGCCAGCAGCACCTCTGGAGAAACCGGGAAACCCGTCAGCGGCGCGCCGGTTGCCGGGTCGGCGCTCATCAGCGGGTCTTTATTGCCCTTGCGCCGCGCCAGGCCAACGCTACGGCCGGCAACGTCCTCGAAACAGCCCGCCAGCAGCATGTCCTTGAACTCATGGACAAAATCATCCTTGCTGCGTACCGGTATCCCGTAACGCAAATCGGTGATCGCCCGAAGTGCCGACGACTTTCCGGCCTCGTTGGGACCATAAATCAGGTGCAGCCCGGCGGGTCCGGAAAAATCCAGTGTCGCATTGGTAAAGGGACCAAACGCCTTCAGGAATAATTTGCTGATTTTCATGACGGCAGCTCGCTGACATTCAAACGTGCCAGCAAAGTGGCTTCAGCATCCTTCAACAAGGCCAGCAGCGCAGCCCCGTCGTCCAGGCGGGGAATATCGCCGGACGTATCGGCGGTCTCATGCGCGAGCGCCGCCAGCACCTCGGCAGGCACTTTGCCCAGCACGTCGGACAAGGCATTCCGGCAAAAATCGCCCAGCGCCAGTCCATCGCACGACAACCTATCGACCCAGCGTACCAATTCGCCCAGCGCATCGTCGCCCTGCCCCAGCCGGGAGCGGTCCACCGGGGAGCGCAAATCGAGCTTGACCTGCTCAATCCAGACCTCCGCGCCTGACACGTCCTGCGCAGCGGCCTGAACTGCCGCCGCCAGCGTTCCGGGCTGACGCGCTTCCAGGGCGTGCAGATGCGATTCACCGGTCAACAAAACCCTGACGGCGTGCAGCACATCGCCCGCGTCAGACGCAGCCAGCTGCAACGCTTGCCTGACCTGACGCGGCAACTCGTCCAGGGTTTGAAGCGGCTGCAAATCAATGCCAATCTGGTGCCAGCGCACCACGGCCAGCGGCATAAAGCGGGCGGCCAGCGTGGAGCCGTCAACCGTCACCAGCTCACAGCCCTTGGCGCCGGTCTCGCGCGCATGGCGGCCCTGCAAATTGCCAGGAAACACCACCCGGGGTTGCTCGCAGATCACTTGTCGTGCATGGATATGCCCTAGCGCCCAGTAATCGTAGCCCCTGGACTTCAGGTCCGGCAGCGTAGCGGGCGCATAAGTATCGTGCCCTTCCATGCCGGTCAGGCTGGTGTGCAAAAGACCAATATTGAAGCAGCCCGGCAGCGCAGCCGGGTAGCCGAGCGACAGGTTTTCAGGCACCTCGCGGTCCGGAAAACTGTGGCCGTGAATGGCTACGCCCAGAGACTCCAGATGAACGGTTTCGGCCGTGCGGCTGGAAAACACTTTCACATTGTCGGGCCATGGAATCTGTCGGGTAATGACGCCCCGTGCATCATGATTGCCCTGCACGATAAAAACCCGGATGCTGGCGCGGCCGAGGCGCACCATCTGCTCGCGCACGAAAAGGCCGGTATGAAAGTCCTGCCAGTCACGGTCATACAAATCGCCGGCAATCAGCACAAAGTCCACCTGCTCGTCAATGGCCAGATCAACCAGCCGCTCCAGCGCACGGCGCGTCGCACCGCGCAGCCTTTCGAGCGGCGCACCTTCATAGCGGCTTAGCCCACGCAAGGGGCTGTCAATGTGCAAGTCAGCGGTATGGATGAAACGCATGCAACTCTCTTTCTTTTTTGAATGTGTCGCGGGTCGAGGATGACCAGTGGCTGACCGCGCCACAGATGATTGATGGCCTGGCACTTGGCGAAACGACACCCGGTCCGCTCATCATGGTGGTGTCCTTCGTCGGCTTTGTCGGCGGCTGGGCCAAGGCTATCCTTGGCCCGGATTCGCTCTTCCTGTTCAGGGTCAATGCCATGGCAGGCTGCTTACATTCAATAAGAATTGAACATCCAAAACGCCCACATGACCAAACTCGCAACGACCAAGCTCAACAAAAATGCAGGGAGCACCCAATTCTTCGAGTGTCGCAGACGCTGACGCCATGTGAAATTTATCCCGGCACGCTGGCATCTCCGGCAGATGTATTCCCCATACCGATTCTTATGGCAATCGTGGCGAGCAACGGTCGCGCCACAGGCGGAACAAACACTCGGCATATCAGGACGATCCGAGAAATCAGCATTTTTGATAGCAAGTTCCTGGCTTATGGGTGAGCATTTTGCCATTTGAGCATAATCAGACTCGCTGGGTACGGGCTTTCTTGCACCTGGAACGGACTGCAGACTTGTTCCTCGGCCGCCCCCAAGCCTTGATGAACAAGCTGATGATAATGGGGTCTCCGCGCCTTGAACTGGAAAGCGCCAGCATTCTATGGCGTAGACAGCTATAGAGGAAAGCAGCCAGAGGAATTCAGCACAATGTCGAAAAGTGCTGATGCGGGAAGTGAAAATTTCCAGCCATGAGGCGTGGGATCAACACATAGGAAGCCAAGATGGCACCAAAGTCCTCTACGCAGCCCAGGGTCTGTTCGGCTTGCGCAGCCACCGTTGAACGCAGGGATTGTCACAAAAACCGATATTCGAAATACATCTGCCGACGGTGTCAAGCGACGAAGACAAAGTTCACGCACAAAACGCGACGGCGCGACCTCATGAAGTGCTCACTTTCCGTATTGTTTCTGTGCGTGACCATTGCGTTCTTGGTGTTCCCGGCGATTTGGATGGATATTCTGACTTTCGATTCCTTTTCGTCTTTTGGCCGTGAGCGCGAGGTTTTTATCGACACTCGGGGCGGCGTTTCGCTCAACGCTGAAACAAAAGCGCGTCTCATCGAGGACTCAGGCCAGACAGCCCTCCCACCCAAAGCCGAAAATCCCTAGACGATACGACGGCTTCTTGAAAAATAGTCAGATACATCATTGAGGCCCTGTTCGTCATAGCAGTGCTGATAATTATTTACAGCATATACGCAACCTGACGACCGCTGCATGCGGATTTTCTTACTTCTGGGCTTGTGACCACACGAGACAAAACCCGGTACTGATGGCTATATGAGACAGAAAACAAAAAACCCTGCTATCTTTTAAATAGCAGGGTTTCTTTTAAACATTGGGGTGGCTGATGGGGCTCGAACCCACGACAACAGGAATCACAATCCTGGACTCTACCAACTGAGCTACAGCCACCGTAGTCATAGATTATAGCGGCAAAGCCGCCATAAATTACTGAGTTACACCTGCATCTAAATTTAGCTTGTCAGATACAGGCCTGGCCACCAAAATTTCCGCCTTGAAGCGTTCCTTCAGGCCGTTGTAATAAGCCAATGTTTCCGCTGAGGTCCACCATTGGGTGTACTGGTTGTGTTCCTGCTTGGCGGCGGCATCAACTGGTGTGTCGCGCAGCACGACCTTGTTGACCTTGACAATGGCATAGCCCTGAGAGCCCAGATCAACACCGGTAAAAGCTGGCAAAGCATTTGAATCGGCGTGCAACGCTCCATCAACAATCTGCACTGGCAATTGTTGCGCCTGTTCGCGCGATACCAGCACAGGTGCGGCAAACGTCGCCGTGGCTGGAGCGGTCTTCCATGCGGTCAGTTTGGCAACGCCATCCTTGCGCGCTTCTTCGGCGCCGCGCTGAGCCAGCCAGCGCTGCCGCACGTTATCTTTCACATCGGCCAAAGGCTGGGTACGCGCCGGCGTGTACTCCACAATACGACCCGATACCAGCTGATTGGAGCCGACTTCAACAGCTTCAGTATTGCGCTTTTTCTCAATTGAATCGGGTGAAAAAAGCGCATTAAGAAATTTTGGATTGGCCAGCATGCCCGTCGCTCCTGCTGGCGGCTGACGCGTGACATTGCCCGCCGTCTTAATGTCGAGCTTCAACCGTTCGGCGACCGGCTTGAGGCTGTCCGACTGCTCATAAACACCATTGGAGAACGCTTCTGCAGTTTCAGAAAATTTCTTCAGGGCTTGCTGCTTTTTAAGGTCTGCCTCAAGCTCAGGCTTCATTTCCTCAAAACTGCGCTGCTTGGGTGCCCGGATGTCGGTGAGCTTGATGATGTGATAGCCAAAATCAGAGGCAACCACGTCGCTGACATCCCCTTTTTTCATCGCAAATGCAGCGTCTTCAAACGGCTTGACCATAGCGCCCCGGACGAAGAAATCAAGATCGCCGCCCTTGGGAGCGGAACCTGGATCCTGTGAATTTTTTCGGGCCACATCGGCAAACGTATCCGGGGATTTCTTGAGCGCTGCGAGCAGTTCTTCTGCTTTAGCCTTGGCTTTTTCACGCTCGGCTGCAGGTGCGGTCACAGGAGAGGCAATCAGGATATGGCTGGCGCGACGCTCTTCGGCTCCGCTCAGTTGCTTGGCGTTCTGTTCGTAATAGGTTTTCAGATCGGCTTCATTGACCGTGATGCTTTTCTTGATCGTGTCCAGATCAAGCAGCACATATTCAATACGGGCCTGTTCGGGTGCCTGAAAAAGCTTTTCATTGGCCTTGTAAAACTGCTCAAGATCGGCATCCGTTGGAGTTAACTTTGCGGCGTAATCAGCCGCATTGAAATGGGCGATCTGAATCTCGCGCTTTTCAAAATAAGCATTGAGTGCGAGGTCTGCGGTCGAACTGGAAGCGAATCCGCTGCTGGCAACGCCAGCCAAAACCTGACGCCTGGACAGGTCGGCTCTTACATTGGCTTCAAACATTTCAGGGCTCATGCCCTGAGCGCCCAGCAACTGGCGATAGCGTTCCATGTCAAGCGAGCCATCAGCGCGGCGCAGGGCTGCGATCTCGGGGCTGTCGTGCAATTCCCGCGCAAGGCGCTGGTCGCTGGTGGAAAGCTTGAGTTTGTCGGCTGCTACGGCAACCACCCGGTCACGCACCATGCGCTCAAGCGTGGCATAGCGCGCTTCGGGAGAATCCAGCAGCTTGGCATCCAGCGTTGGCATGGAGGCCCGCATGCGGTCGACTTCTTTCAAGTGCTCCCGATCCCACTCGGGCTGGGTAATTTCAGTTCCGTCCACCTTGGCCACCACGCTGCCCTTTTCGGCGGAACGATTGCTGTTCATGCCGACCAATATGAAGGACGGCACTATCAGCAAAAACAGCAATGCCATGGTCCACTTGGTGTGCTTGCGAATGAAATCAAACATCTCGAATTTCCTGTACGACGGCCCAACTAGGCGCAACAAAAAAAAAGGCGAACCCTGGTTCGCCTTTTTTCAGTGGGTGGTGGGTGCTGACGGACTCGAACCGCCGACCTACGCCGTGTAAAGGCGCTGCTCTACCAACTGAGCTAAGCACCCCACTATAAGTTTACATCAGTTCAGCGCATCCTTGAGCGCCTTGCCTGGACGGAACTTTGGAACCTTGGCCGCCTTGATTTTAATCGCCTCGCCGGTACGCGGATTGCGGCCAGTCCGGGCTGCGCGTTTGCCCACAGCAAAAGTGCCAAAACCCACCAGAGACACGGAGCCTCCTTTTTTCAGCGTAGCCTTTACCGCACCAATGGTGGACTCCAGAGCGCGCGTTGCTGCAGCTTTAGAGATATCGGCATTTTTGGCAATGTGCTCAATCAGTTCAGTCTTGTTCACAAGAAGCCCCTCATTATTTGGTCAATTAATCTGGTTGGCTTTAAAACAAATTTCCCCTGGACACGGCATGGGCGGTGCCAGCGGGAGCGGTGTGCATGGTTTGCTTCTGGATTCATTAAAACCATGGTTCCAGACTATCAATACGGCGCAAGTTTTTAAAGCTGTGGAGCGGGATTCTAGCTTTTTTTTGGCGAATTCCTGACCTGATGCCAAGCAGGAGGTGTAATTTTCATGCTTGGCAGCGCAAGATTTTACAGTTCGACCAAGGTCTGAGCAATGGCTTTACCGACCTCCACCGTGCTGGCCTGCCCACCCAGATCGGGGGTGCGTGGCGCGCCATTCCGGGGTTTCAACACATGTTCAATCGCGGCAAGAATACCGTCATGGGCGTCCTTATAGCCCAGGAATTCCAGCATCATGGCGCCGCACCAGATCTGGCCAATCGGGTTGGCGATATTGCGCCCGGCAATGTCCGGCGCCGAGCCATGGACGGGCTCAAACAGCGAAGGGAACCTGCGCTCCGGGTTGAGATTGGCGCTCGGTGCAATACCGATGGTGCCGGTGCAGGCGGGCCCCAGGTCGCTCAGGATGTCGCCGAACAGATTGCTGGCGACCACCACGTCAAAAAAGTCCGGCCGCTGCACGAAATGGGCTGTCAGGATGTCAATATGAAACTTGTCGAGTTGTATCGCCGGATAGTTTTTCGCCATCTCGACCACACGCTCATCCCAGTAAGGCATGGAGATTGAAATACCATTGGACTTGGTGGCGCTGGTCAGGTGCTTTTTGGGCCGCGACTGGGCCAGTTCGAACGCAAACTTCAGCACGCGATCGACCCCGATGCGGGTAAACACCGACTCCTGCAGCACGAACTCCCGATCGGTCCCGGCAAAAGCCTTGCCGCCAATGCTGGAATACTCGCCTTCGGTGTTTTCACGGACGATGTAGAAATCAATTTCACCGGGCTGGCGCGGGCTGCCATCACGCCTGACCACCGGCGCAATGATGCCGGGCATCAGCCGCGCCGGCCGCAGGTTGATGTACTGGTCAAATTCGCGCCTGAACAGCAGCAGCGAACCCCAGAGCGACACATGGTCGGCAATCTTGTCGGGCCAGCCTACCGCGCCAAAGTAAATCGCATCATGTCCGCCAATCTGGTCTTTCCAGTCGTCTGGCAGCATCTGGCCGTGCTTCTCGAAATAGTCCCAGCTGGAAAAATCGAAATGGTCGAACTGCAGGTCAATCCCGTATTTGACTGCAGCAGCTTCCAGCACGCGAATGCCTTCAGGCATCACTTCCTTGCCGATACCATCGCCCGCTATGACGGCAATTCTTTTTTTGCCGCTGCTCTTGTTCATGCTTTATTCCTTTGGTTTCAGTTTTTGAAAAATTTCAGTGCTTCCGCGAGCAACAGCGCCGGCATCTCTTCCATAACAAATATCCATTGCCAGCTGATTCTGCAGAATACGCAACCTTTATTCAAGCAACAATCTGTCAATCAATTATTTCTCTTAGGGCAACAATGGAACGCAGCGATCTGGAACTGGTACTGGCCATACGCGAGCGTGGCAGTCTGGCGGCGGCAGCGCTCAGCCTTGATGTGGCGCCCCCCGTCGTGACCAAGCGGCTTGCGGCCCTTGAAGCACAGCTGGGCCAGCATCTGTTTCAGCGCACGACCCGGCGCGTCAGCCCGACCGCTGAGTGCGAAACCCTTTGCGAGCGTGCGCGGGTGTTGCTGCAGGGCTTTGCAGCGCTTGAGTCAGAACTGCAGGAGCGAAAGGAAGAACCGACCGGCCTGATCCGGCTGGCGGCGACTTTCGGCTTTGGGCGCTTGTGGCTGGGGCCGGCACTGGCCCGCTTTCAGGAGCGCCATCCGCGCATCGAAATACAACTCCAGCTCACGGAACAATTGCCCGACCTGGCGCTGGAAGGATTTGACGGCGCCATCTGGCTGTGGTCTGTAGAGGGGAGGCAGGCCGCGCAATGGGTTTCGCGGCAACTGGCCCGCAACCAGCGCGTGCTGGCAGCGTCGCGCGGCTACCTGCGGCAGCACGGTTTGCCGTCCACGCTGAATGCCTTGCAGGACCATGCCTGCCTGATCGTGCGGGAAAACGGTAATGCGCCAGGCCAGCGATTCGATACCTGGACGCTGCACCAAGGCAACAGCAAGCAAGCAGAACGGGTCAGGGTTCATGGCCCGCTGTCGAGCAACTCGGGGGAACTGGTGCGCGACTGGTGCCTGCAGGGGCGCGGCATCATGCTGCGCAGCCTCTGGGATATTGCCCCTGAGCTGGCTTCAGGCCAGCTGGTACGCGTGCTGCCCGGCCATGCCATGCATGACGCCGACATTCACTGGCTGGCCCCCTACCGCCCGGATTCACCCCGGCGTATCCGGCTGCTGATCGACTTTCTGGTGGCGCAGTTTCAGGATGCGCCCTGGGAGACTACGCCGCCCGCGGCTTGGCGGGCCGCACCACCAGGCTGACGCCCAAAGCCGTGAGTGCGGTACCGATAACGGTCGCCAAAGTGATGGATTCGCCAAACAACAGCCAGGCCATCACGGCCGTGGTGGGCGGCACCAGGTAGAGCAAGCTGGTCACCGAGGTAGCCGCACCGCGCTGAATCAGCAGGTACAGCAGCGAGCTGCCGCCCAGCGTCACCGCCAGCACCGACCAGGCCAGGGCGCCGATAATTTCGGGATTCCAGACAATCACCTCGGACTCCATCAGGGCAAAAGGCAAGGTCACCAGCAAAGCCGCCGCCAACTGGATGGTGTTGGCAGAGCGCACATCGGTCGGCTGCATGAAGCGTTTCTGGTACAGCGTGCCGACAGTGATGCTGAACAAAGCCAACACCGTGCAGCCCAGCGTCAGCGCCGTGACTTCACTGCTGCTGCCTAATTTACGGGCCACCACCAGCACGAGTCCGCCCAGCCCCAGCGCCAACCCCGCCCACTGGCGCGGCGTGACCTGGGCCTGCGATGCACCCTGACTTGAAGGACCAGACGGGCCAGCCCAAGACAGCCATAGCGCCGTAATAACGGGTTGCAGCCCGACGATCAATGCCGCCAGGCCAGACCCCATGCCGCCTTTCACCGCGACCCAGACGCCGCCCAGATAGCCGGCATGCATCAGCACACCGGTTACCGCCAGGTGCAGCCACTGCTGGCGGCCACGTGGCCAGCGTGCGCGGCTGAACCGGATCCAGAGCAGAAAACAGGCGATGGAAAAGGCATAACGCAGCACCAGAAAAGTCAGCGGAGGTGCATACGGGAGGCCGAATTTGGCGACGATAAAACCGGTGCTCCAGATCAGCACGAACACAGCGGGCATGGCCCGGATCAGGGTGCTGGAGGGCGACGGAGAACTCAAGACCAGTCTGCTTCAGGAAAATTTCATTTGGCCCGCGCGCGGATTTCGGGAATCGCTTTTTGCAGGTAATACACCATCGACCAGACCGTCAGGATGGCCGAAATCCAGATCAGCCAGGTTCCCCAGACAGGGGTGTTGATGACGCCGAACAGACGGCCGTCATAAAGCAGAAAGGGAATCGCAATCATCTGCACCGTGGTCTTGACCTTGCCCAGCATGTGAACGGCAACGCTGCGCGACGCGCCAATCTGGGCCATCCATTCGCGCAGGGCCGAAATCGCAATTTCGCGGCCAATGATGATGAGCGCTACAAACACATCGGCGCGTTGCAGATGCACCAGTACCAGCAGGGAGGCACAGACCAGGAACTTGTCCGCCACTGGGTCGAGGAAAGCGCCAAAGGAGGACGCCTGGTTCAGCTTGCGAGCCAGATAACCGTCGAGCCAGTCGGTGGCGGCAAAAACCACAAACATCACGGTGGCGATCAGATTGCGTTGCGCAGCAGGGATGTTCAGGTAGAAAACCCCCACGATCAGCGGAATCGCAACAATGCGGGTCCAGGTCATTAGCGTGGGAATGGTCAGAAACATGGCACCGATTTTGGCATGAGCGGCGGCTTGGTCGCGCAAGCTCATGCAAGCCACTGCACTTTATCAGTGCAAGGCGCGGTAAATTTCCTCGGCCAGTTCGGTTGAAATGCCATCGACCATGGCAATGTCCTCGACGCTGGCCGAGGCAATGCCGCGCACGCCGCCAAAGCGCTGCAGCAGGCTGGCCCGGCGTTTCGGGCCAATGCCCGCAATGTCCTCAAGCCGGCTGCCGCCCACCCGGACCTTGGCCCGTTTCGCGCGCATGCCGGTGATGGCGAAGCGGTGCGCTTCGTCCCGTATCTGGGCAATCAGCATCAGCGCGGCCGAATCACGGCCCAGGTAAACCTTGTCACGGCCATCGGCAAACACCAGCTCCTCCAGGCCAACCTTGCGGCCCTCACCTTTTTCAACGCCGGCGATCAGCCCCAGGTCCAGCCCCAGTTCGACGAACACTTCGCGCGCCATCGACACCTGGCCCTTGCCGCCATCGACCAGCACCAGGTCGGGCAGCGTGGCCTCGCCATTGCGCGCCGCCTCGGCCAGCTTGCTGTAGCGGCGGGTCAAGACCTGGCGCATGGCGGCGTAATCGTCGCCCGGCGTGATGCCTTCGATGTTGTAGCGGCGGTAGTCGCTGTTTTGCATCTTGTGCTCCTTGAACACCACGCAGGACGCCTGGGTCGATTCACCCGCCGTGTGCGAGATGTCAAAACACTCGATGCGCAAGGCGTCCAGATGGTCGAGTGGCAACTCCAGCGCCTCGGCCAGCGCCCGGGTGCGGGCCTGTTGCGAGCCCTGTTCGGCCAGCAGGCGGGCCAACTGGAGGCCGGCATTTTTCTGCGCCATTTCCAGCCAGATACGGCGCTGCTCGCGCGGCTGGTGAACGGCGGTGATGCGGCTGCCGGTCTGCTCGGCCAGCGCTGCCATCAGGTCTTTGTCGACCGGCTCGCTGACCACCAGCGTGGCCGGCACCGGCACGTCGATGTAGTGCTGGGCGATGAAAGCTTCGAGCACCAGCGCTTCCAGCGATTTCTCCTTCGCCTGAACCGCTGACGGATCCGGCTCGGCATCGAGCGCGGCCACATCGGCGGCATTCTCCACATGCGTCGGGAAATAAGGCCGGTCGCCCAGGTGGCGGCCGCCGCGCACCATCGCCAGGTTGACGCAGGCCTTTCCGCCCTGCACTTTCACCGCCAGAATGTCCACGTCCTTGTCGCCGCCGATGTCCATGGACTGCTGGTGCAGCACCTTGGACAAGGCCGACATCTGGTTGCGCAGCTCGGCCGCCTGCTCAAACTCCAGCCGGTCGGCATGCGCCAGCATTTTCTTTTCGAGTTCAGTCAGTATTTCCTGCGTCTCGCCCTGCAGGAAGCGCTCCGCATTCGCGGTGTCGAGCGCATATTGCTCAGGCGACACATGGCCCACACAGGGCGCGGAGCAGCGCTTGATCTGGTACAGCAGGCAGGGCCGGCTACGGTTGTTGAACACCGTGTCTTCGCAGGTGCGCAGCCGAAACACTTTTTGCAGCAGCAAGATCGTGTCCTTCACCGCCCAGGCGCTCGGGTAAGGGCCAAAGTAATGGTGCTTTTTCTCGACCGCACCGCGGTAATAGGCGATGCGCGGATAGGCCGCTGCCGATGGCGCGCCGGCTTCGGGTGTGATCTGGGCGGCGGTCAGCTTGAGGTAGGGATAGCTCTTGTCGTCCCGGAACAGGATGTTGTATTTGGGGTTGAGCGTCTTGATCAGGTTGTTTTCAAGCAGCAGCGCCTCGGCTTCAGAGCGCACCACCGTGGTTTCCATGCGGGCTATCCTGGTCACCATGTGGCCAATGCGGGTGCCGCCGTGGTTTTTCTGAAAATAACTGGTGACCCGCTTTTTCAGGTTGCGCGCCTTGCCGACGTAGAGCACGCCGCCATCGGCATCAAAGTAGCGGTAAACGCCAGGCAAGGCCGGCAAGGCCGCCACTTCACTGAGCAGTTGGGGGTCGAATTCGTGGGTTTGGGTCATGACATCCATAGAACAGGTTGGCCGTATTGTGGACAATCGTTTCATGAATCAGCGTCTGCAATGGGACATTTTTTGCAAAGTCATCGACAACTTCGGGGATATTGGCGTGTGCTGGCGCCTGGCCGCCGATCTGGCGACACGCGGCCAACAGGTACGCTTGTGGGTGGATGATGCGTCTGCGCTGGCGTGGATGGCGCCGGCGGGCTGTGAAGGCGTTCATGTGCTGCCGTGGAATTGGCCGCTCGACCTGACCCCGGCCAGGCTTGAGATGCAACCAAGCGACGTGCTGATCGAATCGTTCGGCTGCGACATTGCGCCTGAATGTGTAGCTGCCTGCGCCCGTCAGGCCAACGCTACAGGCCGGAAACCGTTATGGATTAATCTCGAATACCTGACGGCCGAACCCTACGCCCGCCGCTGCCATGCCCTGCCCTCGCCCGTGCAGGGCGGCCCGGCGGCAGGCTGGATCAAATGGTTTTTCTACCCCGGCTTTACCGAATCGACGGGCGGCCTGCTGCGCGAGCCCGACCTGGCCGAACGGCAATCCCGCTTTGACCGCAGCGCCTGGCTGGCGGCCCAGGGCATTGCGTGGACTGGCGAAAAACTGGTTTCACTGTTCTGCTACGAACCGGCGGCACTGGCAGGCCTCCTGAAACACTTTGCGCAGCACGGCCTGGATGGCGAGCCCGTGCGACTGCTGGTGGCGGCAGGACGTGCCACCCGTGCGGCCAGGACCGCTTTGAGTGATCAAATCAGCCTCCAGTCTGATATCGATGCGCACAAGAAGCTGTCAATTTCATACCTTCCCCTGCTGACGCAACCTGAATTCGACCACCTGCTGTGGGCAAGCGATTTGAATTTTGTGCGCGGCGAAGACTCGCTAGTACGCGCGCTATGGGCAGGGAAACCCTTTATCTGGCACATCTACCCGCAGGGTGATGAAGCGCATCTGGACAAGCTGGCCGCTTTTCTGGACATGCTGCAAGCGCCGCCTTCGCTGCGAACATTTCACTCCTTGTGGAACAACGAAAGCGCCAGCCAGGAACCGCTACAGCTCCCGAGGCTGGACCTGCCGGCCTGGCAAGCCTGCGCCCTCGCGGCACGCTCCCGCCTGATGATGCAGGACGACCTGAGTACCCGTTTGCTGGAGTTTGTGGCAAATAAACGCTAAAATCACGGGCTTCGCGGATTTGCCTGTTGGGCAAGACGCATCACCGCTTACCTAACCCGCCGCAGAACCTGCACACCCTTGCACCCGTTTAGCGGTCCACCCTAGTCAAAACTGCTATGAAAATCGCTCAAGAAATCCGCGCCGGTAACGTCATCATGAACGGCAAAGACCCGATGGTCGTGCTCAAGACCGAATACAGCCGCGGCGGGCGCAACTCCGCCACCGTGCGCATGAAGCTCAAAAGCCTGATCGCCAACTTCAACACCGAAGTCGTGTTCAAGGCCGACGACAAGCTCGACCAGGTCATCCTGGACAAGAAGGAATGCACCTATTCCTACTTTGCCGACCCGATGTACATCTGCATGGACACTGAGTACAACCAGTACGAAGTCGAAGCCGAAAACATGGGCGACTCGCTGAACTACCTGCAGGACGGCATGGACCTGGAAGTCGTTTTCTATGACGGCAAGGCCATTTCGGTCGAAGTGCCGACCAGCGTTCAGCGCGAAATCACCTGGACCGAGCCTGCCGTCAAGGGCGACACGTCCGGCAAGGTTCTCAAGCCAGCCAAGCTGGCCACCGGCTTTGAGATCGGTGTGCCTATTTTTGTGGCGCAGGGCGATATCGTTGAAATCGACACCCGCACCGGTGAATACCGCAAGCGCGTCTAAACAGGCGTCAACCCCTGCGCTAAAAAGGCTCCTGATGGAGCCTTTTTTTATTTCAGAGAGGAAAAGCGAAGTAAACCGTCTTTATGATGTTCCTGTTACCCACCGCGTTTTTCTTACTCTGCTTACTGCGTGACTTTGCGGTGAAACACCGGTTTGCACGCATCATTGATACAGGCTCATGGAACAAACACAAGACTTATCAGAAGACCGCCTGGCCAACGCCTGGGCTGAATTGCACGCACTTTCCACCGACACCACGCCGCTGCGCCCCGACGCCAACCGGCTCGCCTTCGCTGACCCGGAATTTCTGCTCAGGCGCGAGACCCGGGCCATCCGCATCCAGCTTGAAATGCTCAAGCCTGAAATCGATCAGCAGGAGCAAGGCATTGAAAACACGATTGTGGTTTTCGGCAGCGCCCGCTTCCCGGCCCCTGAGCAGGCCGATGCGGCGCTCAAGCTGGCCGAGGAAAGCGGTGATGAAGCCGCGCTGGCGCTGGCCATGCGCCATGTGCGCAACGCCTACTACTACGACCAGGCCCGCCTGTTCGCGCGCCTGGTAGCAGGCTACAGCAACCCACGCCCGCCCTCGGAACAGCTGTTCATCTGCACCGGCGGCGGGCCGGGCATCATGGAGGCAGCCAACCGCGGGGCGCAGGAAATGGGTGCCCTCACGGTGGGACTCAACATCGTGCTGCCGCACGAACAATCGTCCAACCCCTATATCTCGCCATCACTGAACTTCAAGTTTCACTACTTTGCCCTGCGCAAGATGCACTTCATGATGCGTGCCAAGGCGCTGGTGGCTTTTCCCGGCGGATTCGGGACGCTTGATGAGCTGTTTGAAGTCATCACGCTGGTGCAGACACGCAAGGCCAAACCGGTGCCCATCATCCTCTTCGGCACCGAATACTGGAAACGGCTTTGCAACTTTGACGTGATGATTGAAGAAGGGGCAATTTCCCCCCACGACCTCGAACTCTTCCAGTATGTCGATGACCCGCAAGTCGCCTGGGACGCCATCAAAAGTTTTTACGAACTTTAAGTTCGACAGGCTGTTTCGTGTCGGCAGCCGAATTCCGGACCGGCGCCCCGCCATGGCAGGCCAGGCAGTGCCTGGACAGCAGCCCTAATCCAGCCCTAATCCAGCTCTTTGTCCAGCGGAATCAGCCGCGCCGCCTCTGCTTCGGGCAAGGCCTCGACCTTGCGCAGGGCTTTGTCCATCACGCGGCTGCGCTGCTCGGCACTGCTCAGCGTGTTGAGAACGGTTTCAGTCTGCGATTTGACCTTGGCCAGCACATCGCCGAACTTGCCGAACTCGGTCTTGACCGCGCCCAGCACCTGCCACACTTCGCTCGAGCGTTTTTCCAGCGCCAGCGTGCGAAAGCCCATCTGCAGGGAACTGAGCATGGCCAGCAGCGTGGTCGGCCCCGCCAGCGTGATGCGGTGGTCGCGCTGCAGGCACTCGATCAGGCCGGGGCGGCGCAGCACTTCGGCATACAGGCCTTCTGTCGGCAAGAACAGGATGGCAAAGTCGGTGGTGTAAGGCGGCTCGATGTACTTTTCGCAGATCGATTTCGCTTCCAGGCGGATGCGCAATTCCAGCGCCTTGCCGGCAGTTTCGGCGCCCGGTGCGTCGGCGCGCTGCTGGGCATCGAGCAGGCGCTCATAGTCTTCATTGGGAAATTTCGCATCAATCGGCAGCCACAGCGGCTCGCCCGACTCGGAACGTCCCGGCAGCTTGATCGCGAAATCGACCGGGTTCTTGCCGCCACGCCGGGTCACCACCTGCGCGGCATACTGGTCCACGGTAAACACCTGTTCCAGCAGGGCTGCCAGCTGGGCCTCGCCAAAAATCCCGCGCGTCTTCACGTTGGTCAGCAAATGCTTGAGGTCACCGACGCCCTGCGCCAGCGTCTGCATTTCACCCAGACCCTTGTGGACCTGCTCCAGACGGTCGGCGACCTGCTTGAAGCTCTGGCCCAGACGGGTTTCCAGCGTGGTCTGCAGCTTTTCGTCGACCGTACGACGCATCTCGTCGAGCTTGGCGGAATTGCTTTGCTGCAGTTGCGCCAGTTGCTTTTCCAGCGTTTCACGGACTTCGCCCATGCGGCGGGCATTGGATTCGCTGACCGATTGCAGCTGCGTGGTCAGCGTGTCCGACAGGGTTTGCTGCAATAGCGTGAGTTGCTGCGCAAACGCATCAATCTGCGCGTTTTGCGTGCGAATGGCTTCTGAACTTTGCTGCACCAGCGTTTGCTGAAAGGTCGCAAACGTCGTGTTGAGCTCCTGCCGGCCACTGCGTGATGATTCGCTGATCTCGCGTCGCAGTTCACGCGCCATGCGTTCGGAGCTGCCCTGCACAGCCGCCAGCAGCTCGGCCTTGCCCTGCTCTGCCGCCAAAATCCCCGCAGCATCCGAGCGACGCAAGGCCAGCCACAACGAGACCAACCCATTCAAAACGGCCAGCGCCAAGACAAGCCACAGCAAAACATCATTCAAAGCAATTTCTCCCAGGGTGCTATTGTTGTTCAAAACACCGCCATGTCCGGGGAACCGGGAGACAGGGCAGCAAAGCTGACAGGAGTGTCGATAAGATGACGTTCTACCCATCAGGTTTCCAAAATGCCGCTTCAATCTCCAGCGTCCGATCACAGGACCGTCTGGCACACCGTGTCAGCGTCTGCGGCCTTGCAAACCCTGTCTGTCGACGCCAACACGGGCCTGAGCGGCGAGGAAGTTTCCCGCCGTTTAGAGCAATATGGCCGCAACAGCCTGCCAACATCCAAGCGACGTGGACCCTGGCTGCGCCTGGCCCTGCAGCTTCACAATCCCCTGATCTATGTACTGCTGGTCGCAGGGGCCGTCACATTCGCTCTAAAAGACTATGTGGACGCGGGCGTGATTGCTGGCGTGGTATTGATCAATGCTCTCATCGGATTCATTCAAGAAGGCAAAGCAGAGAAGGCGCTGGATGCCGTACGCGCCATGCTGGCCAGCCGTGCCACCGTGCTGCGCGAGGGCGAGCGACACGAGATAGACGCTGCCCTGCTGGTGCCGGGCGATATCGTGCTGCTGGAGTCTGGTGTGCGGGTACCCGCCGACCTGCGCCTGGTGCGGGTGAAGAACCTGCGGGTCAACGAAGCCGCCCTTACTGGCGAATCGATGCCTGTGGACAAGGGAACGGAACCCGTGGGCAGCGACGCGTCCATCGGCGATCGAACCTGCATGGCCTATTCCGGCACGGTGGTCAGCTTCGGCCAGGCGCACGGTCTGGTGGTCAGCACGGGGCAGTTGAGCGAAATTGGTCGCATCGGCACGCTCGTGGGCGAGGTGCAGACGCTGGTCACGCCACTGACGCGCCGGCTTGATCAGTTTGCTCGCCAGATCACGCTGTTCATTCTGGCGGCAGGGCTGATCACTTTTCTCTTCGGGTATTTCGTACGCGAGATGCCGATGCTCGATATTTTTCTGGCGGTGGTGGGGTTAACGGTGGCAGCCATCCCCGAGGGCTTGCCGGCTATCGTGACCATCGTGCTGGCCATTGGCACCCGCACGATGGCTCGCAAGAACGCCATCGTGCGGCGTTTGCCGGCCGTGGAGACCCTGGGTTCGGTCACAGTGATCTGCTCGGACAAGACCGGCACGCTCACCAAGAACGAGATGACCGCAGTGCGGGTCATGCTGCCCAATCACACCCTGGACGTGACGGGTGCCGGCTATGCGCCAGAGGGGGGGTTTCACTGTGACGGTGTGCCCGTGGAAGCTGCGCAGGATGAGGCGCTGCAAGACTTGGCTCGATGCGCACTGCTGTGCAACGATGCACAACTCAAGCACGATGCCGCCAAAGGCTGGCAACTTGTGGGCGACCCCACCGAAGGAGCTTTGCTGACACTCGCCCACAAGGCTGGACTGGATCCAATCGAAACTGCCACATCCACGCCCCGGACCGACGAAATCCCGTTCGAGTCGGAACACCGCTTCATGGCCACACTGCATCATGACCACGCGGGCCATGCCTTCGTTTTGCTCAAGGGTGCCCCGGAGCACGTACTCGGCCTGTGCGTGCACGATGCCAGCGACCCATTACGCAATGGCAGCGCCTGGGAAGCGCGCATGGAGGACGCAGCTCGTGTCGGGCAGCGCGTGCTGGCGCTGGCGCGCTGTGACATGCGAGCCGGCACGACGGCGCTGTCCATGGCCGACATCACCCGGCGCTTCACCTTGCTGGGGCTGGTCGGCCTCATCGATCCGCCGCGGGAGGAAGCCATTGCGGCGGTTGCCGAATGCCAGCGCGCCGGGGTGCGCGTCAAAATGATCACGGGCGACCACGTCGTCACCGCGGCGGCCATCGGTCGGCAATTGGGGCTGAGCGCTGATCACGCCCTCACCGGAGAAACGGTGCAGTCACTGGACGATCAGTCACTCCAGCGCGTCGCTCTGGAAACCGACGTATTCGCCCGTGCCAGTCCCGAACACAAGCTGCGTCTGGTAGCCGCCTTGCAGGCCCAAGGCGAGCTGGTGGCCATGACCGGCGATGGTGTCAATGACGCGCCCGCGCTCAAGGCCGCCGACATCGGCGTGGCCATGGGACACAAGGGAACCGATGCCGCCCGAGAAGCCGCCGATCTGGTGCTCACCGATGACAATTTCGCCACCATTGCCCGTGCCGTACGCGAGGGCCGGGTGGTGTTTGACAACATCAAAAAGTCACTGCTCTTCATCCTGCCCACCAGCAGCGGCGAGGCAGGCGTCATCCTGCTGGCGGTCTTCGCTGGCATGCCACTGCCAGTCACGGCCGGCCAGATTTTGTGGGTCAACATGATCACTGCGGTCACACTGTCCCTGGCACTGGCCTTCGAGCCAGCCGAGCCGGGCGTCATGCGCCGTTCGCCGCGCAAGCCCTCGGAACCCCTGATCACACGGATACTGGGCGTGCGCATCGCCTACGTGAGCCTGCTCATGATCGCGGTGACTTTCGCCGTGTTCGAATGGGAAATCGCGCGCGGCAGCAGCCTTGAGGTGGCGCGCACGGCTGCGGTCAACATGCTGGTTTTGGGCGAGCTGGTGTATCTTTTCAATGTGCGGCACTTCACCGCGTCCGCGTTCACACGGGACATACTCACCGGCAACAAGATCGCCCTCTGGATGTGCGCGCTGCTGATCGCGTTCCAACTCCTTCTCACCTATGCCCCGCCAATGCAACAGGTATTCCAGACGGCGGCGCTGGATGCCGCGTCCTGGCTCGTCATCCTCACGCTGGGCCTCGTCAAGTTTCTCGCGGTCGAGGTGGAAAAGTTCGTACTGCGCCGCTTGCATGTGCGGAGCATGTGAATGAATGCGCTGCTCACCTTGATCTTCTCGGCCCTGGCAGCAGTCATGTTCGTGCCAGGCGCTCACATCGAACGCATGCAACGACGCGCCATGCGCCACAGCCAGTTGCACTGCACGCTCGACAGCCGTACTCGAACCAAGTGAGAAGCTACGCTCATATTTGATCATTTCCCTGCGGCGCATTTGATCCAGGTCAACTTGTGCGCCGACTTAAACGTGAAACTCGAAACTGCGTACGGTTCGTCGTTCCGCTTCTAACGAAGCAGGGTCCGGCTTTTTGAGGGTTATCCAGCCAAGCCGAGTGCGCCACCGCATGGGGATTTTCATGTCAAGAGTGAAAGCGAAGTTGTCGCCATGAGCGTAGAGTCCGCCGCCTTCCGGCGAGTGCTGTCCCGCCACAGGCGGGACCCGCACGCGCTGGTTCAGATCCTGCGAGAAACGCAGGCTCTGATGGGCTGGTTGCCTCGTTCCCTGCTCAGCGCGATGGCCCGCGAACTGAAGCTGACCCTGGCCCACGTGGAAGGCGTGGCCAGCTTCTACCGCTTCTTTCACACCCGGCCGATGGGCCGCTTGCGCGTGCTGTTCAGCGACAACATCACCGACCGCATGCTGGGTAGCGAGGCCCTGATGGCCGATCTGTGCGCCCGGCTGGGCATCAAGCCCGGCCAGGTCAGCGCCGACGGTCTGGTGAGCGTGGACCAAACTTCGTGCACAGGGCTGTGCGATCAGGGTCCGGCGCTGCTGGTCAACCAGCATCATGTGATCACCCGCCTGGACGCGCCAAGGGTGGCGCAGCTGGCCGAACTGATTCGGGCTGAAGTGCCGGTGCCGCAGTGGCCGGCGGACTGGTTCGCCATCGACGACAACATCTGCCGCGCCGACGTGCTGCTGGGCATGCCGCTGGCGCCCGGCGCAGCCATCGCAGCGGCGCTGGCGCGCGGCGCGCAGGCCATGCTTGACGACATGAAGCGCTCGAATCTGCGCGGGCGCGGCGGTGCCGGCTTTGCCACCGGGTTGAAGTGGGAACTGTGCCGCAATGCGACCGGTTCTACACCCGGTGCGGCGCCCGGTTCGCCCCATTACGTGGTGTGCAACGCCGACGAAGGCGAGCCCGGCACCTTCAAGGACCGTGTGCTGCTCGCGCGCCATGCCGACGAGGTGTTCGAAGGCATGACGGTGGCGGCGCTCGTCATCGGCGCCCGGCAAGGCCTGGTCTATCTGCGCGGCGAGTACCGCTATTTGCTGGAGTCCTTGCAGGCGGTGCTGCAGCGGCGGCGCGACGAGAACCTGCTCGGCAGCGCCATTCTGGGCCGGACGGGATTCGATTTCGACATCGCCATCCACGTCGGCGCCGGCGCCTATGTCTGCGGCGAAGAGTCAGCCCTGATCGAATCGCTCGAAGGCAAACGCGGCACGCCGCGCATCCGCCCGCCGTTTCCGGTCGAGCGGGGCTACCTGGGCCAGCCGACCACGGTGAACAACGTCGAGACCTACTGTGCGGCCAGCCACATCGCCGTGCAGGGCGGCGTGTGGTGGGCCAAGATGGGCACACCTCAGTCCACTGGCACCAAGATTCATTCGGTCTCTGGCGACTGTGAGCGCCCCGGGCTGTACGAATACCCGTTTGGCACGCGCATTGACCGCATCCTTGAAGACTGCGGCGCGCGTGACACGCAAGCGGTGCAGGTCGGCGGGCCCTCGGGCGTGTGCCTGGCGGCCTTCGAATTCGAACGCCGCATCGCCTTCGAGGACGTGCCCAGCGCCGGTGCCTTCATGGTATTCGACCGTTCGCGCGACATGTTCGAGGTGGCGCGCAACTTCGCGCATTTCTTCGCGCACGAGAGCTGCGGTTTCTGCACGCCGTGCCGCGTCGGTACCACACTGGTGGTCAAGCGCATGGACAAGCTGGCCAACACCGCCAGCGGGGGTCGTGGCTCACGGCACGATATCGACGAATTGTTCGAGCTGGACCGGCTAATGCACACCGCCACGCATTGCGGCCTGGGCGCCTCGGCCTGCAATCCGCTGCGCGACACGATCGTCAAGTTCAGACCGGCGTACGAGCGGCGGCTGCAGTCGCTGCACTTCGAGCCCGGCTTTGACCTCGACGCGGAGCTGTCCATCGCGCGCCGCATGACCGGGCGTGACGACCCGGCGGCGCACCTGGAGACTTCGCCATGAGCGAGCTGGACGACATGACTACTGTGACCGGACGCCCGGCCGCCTTTTCACTCGATGGCCAGGAGGTCGAATTCATTGCGGGCGAGACCCTTCTACAGGCTGCCGCGCGTAACGGTCACTACATTGCGCACCTGTGCTGGCACCCGGAGTTTGCACCGCATGGCTCTTGTCGGGTCTGCACGGTAAAGGTTAATGGCCGCTTCGGTGCGGCCTGCACGGTGCGGGCAGCGACAGGGCAGGTGGTGGAAAGCGACACGGTGGAGCTCAATGCACATCGCAAGACGCTGCTGCAAATGCTGTTTATTGAAGGCAACCATTTCTGCCCATCCTGCGAGAAAAGCGGCGACTGCCTGCTGCAGGCCACCGCCTACGAGATGGGCATGGAAGGGCCACACTTCGAGGAGTTCTACCCCGACCGCCCGGTCGATGCCAGTCACCCCGACATCCTGCTTGACCTCAACCGCTGCATCCTGTGCGAGCTGTGCGTGCGCGCCAGCCGCGAGGTCGATGGCAAAAGCGTCTTTGCGATCGGCGGCTACGGCATCCACACCCACCTGCTCGTGAACAGCGACAGTGGCCAGCTGGCCGGCACCGGCATGACGCTGGGCGACCGCGCCGCCAGCATTTGCCCGGTGGGTGCGATATTGCCCAAACGCCGGGGCTTCGCGATTCCGATTGGGCAGCGCCGATTTGACCTCCAACCTGTCTCGAAGCAGCCCCAGCCCGATGGAGGCACCAAGTGACAGCGCCCGTCCCGCTGCCGCGCAAGCTCAAGGTCGCCACCGTCTCGCTGGCCGGCTGCTTCGGCTGCCACATGTCCTTCCTCGACATCGACGAGCGGTTGTTCGAATTGATCGAGCACATCGAGTTCGACCGTTCGCCGTTCACCGACATCAAGGAGGTCGGCGAATGCGACATCGGTTTGATCGAGGGTGGCCTGTGCGATGCCGATAACGTGCGGGTGTTGCGCGAGTTCCGCGCCCGCTGCAAGACGCTGGTGGCGGTCGGGGCCTGTGCCATCACCGGCGGGCTGCCGGCCCAGCGCAACCACCTCGACGTGGGTGTGCTGCTGACCGAGGTCTACCGCACGCGACCGGGCTTGAGCGCGAACAGCCGGATTCCGGACGACCCCGAACTGCCGCTGCTGCTGAACCAGGTGCACCCGATCCACGAGGTGGTGCATGTGGACTACTTCCTGCCCGGTTGTCCTCCGTCGGCCGACGCATTCTGGTCCTTCCTGAACGATCTGATGACCGGGCGAACACCTCATCTGGGCCATGGCCTGATGCACTACGACTGAGGGAAACGCGCATGAATTTTGACCTTGAATCCGCCGCCCAGCCGCAAGGCCTGCGCCGTGTGGCGATCGACCCGGTGTCGCGCGTCGAAGGCCATGGCAAGGTCACGATCCTGCTGGACGAACAGCAGCGCGTGCAGCAAGTGCGGCTGCACATCGTCGAATTCCGCGGCTTCGAGAAGTTCATCGAGGGCCGACCCTACTGGGAAGTGCCGGTGATGGTGCAGCGGCTGTGCGGCATCTGCCCGGTGTCGCACCACCTGGCGGCCTCCAAGGCGCTGGACCTCGTGGTCGGTGCGCTGCCCGTCACGCCATCGGCCGACAAAATCCGCCGGCTGATGCATTACGGGCAAGTGATGCAGAGCAACGCGCTGCACTTCTTCCACCTGTCGTCACCCGACCTGCTGTTCGGCTTCGACTCCGATCTGAACCGGCGCAACATCGTCGGCGTGGCGCAAGCGCACCCCGACATCGCGAAAAAGGGCGTGCTGCTGCGCAAGTTCGGCCAGGAGGTGATCCGCGTCACCGCCGGCAAGCGCGTGCACGGCACCGGCTCGGTTCCCGGCGGCATGAACAAGCATGTGAGCGTCGAGGACCGCGCGCTGCTGCGGCGCGACGTGGCCCAGATGATCGCCTGGGCGCAGGATGCGGTGGACATCGCCAAGCAACTGCACGCCCAGAACCCGGCGCTGTACGACAGCTTCGGCAGCGTTCCAGCCAACATGCTGTCGCTGGTGCGCGCTGATGGGGCGATGGACCTTTACGACGGTGTGCTGCGCGCCCGCGATGCGGCCGGCAACATCATCATCGACGGTGCCAGCGACCAGAACTACCTCGACCTGATCGAGGAGGAAGTGAAACCCTGGACCTACATGAAGTTCCCTTACCTGCGCAGCCTCGGGCCGCAGCTCGGCTGGTACCGCGTCGGGCCGCTGGCGCGCATCCAGAATTGCGACTTCATCCCGAGCCCGCTGGCCGAAACGCAGCGGCTCGAGTTCCTCGACTGGGGCCGGGGGCAGCCGATCCACGCCCCGCTGGCCTACCACTGGGCGCGCATGATCGAGGTACTGCACAGCATGGAAGTCATCGCCGAACTGTTGGACGACTGCGACATTCTGGCCGGCGAGTTGATGGCCTCTGGTCCACGCCGGCGCGGCGGCGTCGGGGTGATCGAGGCACCGCGCGGCACGCTGATCCACCATTACGAGGTCGGCGACGACGACCTGGTGACGAGGTGCAATTTGATTGTCGCGACCACCCACAACAACCAGGCCATGAACGCAGCAGTGCGCTCGGTCGCGCGCCAGTACCTGGACGGACGCGAGATCACGGAGGGCCTGCTCAACCACATCGAAGTCGCGATCCGCGCCTACGACCCCTGCCTGTCCTGCGCCACCCATGCGCTGGGGCAGATGCCGCTGGATGTGACGCTGGTCGGGCCCGAGGGCGAGCCGATCGACCGTGTCGTGAAGTCGCACGCGGGAGAATTCCTGCATGACCGGGGTTCGCCGGTGGGGTTGCCGGCATGACGCCATGCCCCGAACCCGTGCTCCCCCTTCTGGTGTTCGGCTGGGGCAACCCGAGCCGCGGCGACGACGCGCTCGGGCCGATGTTTGTCGAGCAATTGCTTGAGCAATTGGGCGCGCTGAGCGGTGTCGAGTGCCTGACCGATTTTCAGTTGCAGGTGGAACATGCGCTCGACCTGGCCGGTCGCCAGCGGGTGCTGTTCGTGGATGCCAGCCTGAGCTGCGCCGCGCCGTTCGAGGTGACGGCGCTGACGGCGGCGCGCGATATGAGCTTCAGCACCCACGCGATGTCGCCGCAGGCCGTGATGCAGGTGTTTCGCGACTTGCACGGCATCGAGCCGCCGCCGTGCACCCTGCTGGCGATCTGCGGCGAGCGCTTCGAGCTTGGCGACTCGCCCAGCGATGCCGCCCGGGTTAACCTCACGCTGGCCGTGAGCTGGTGCCGACGCTGGTTGACTTCGGAACCCCTCTTCGACGCATCGGCGATCAGCACCGAGGTGGCTCATGCATGAGTTAAGCCTGGCCGGGGACATCCTGCGCTTGGTGGAAGACGCCGCCGCGCGTGAGCGGTTTCAGCGCGTCGGGCATCTGCGCCTGGAGGCAGGCGCGCTGGCCGGCGTTGAAGTGAGTGCGCTGCGGTTTGCGCTGGACGCCATCGCCCCTGGCACCTGCCTGGAAGGCGCGCAGATTACCATTGACGAACCGCCCGGCCGCGCCTGGTGTCCGCGCTGCGCGAGCGAGGTGACAATCGCCAGCCGGGCCGATCCCTGCCCGCTCTGCGACGGCTGTCCTGTGCAAGTTAGCGGCGGCAGCGCGTTGCGCGTGCTCGACCTGCTCGTGTTGAACGATTGAAGGAGACAACGATGTGTGTCGTCTGTGGATGCAATAACGCTGAGGATCATGGCGCGCATGAACATGCCGCGCCAGTGGCGCTGGACCCGTCCGCCGGCGACCGGCACTACGGCTTGGGCCCTGCGCTGGCTTCGGTGCCCGGCTTGAGCCAGGCCCGCACGGTCAAGCTTGAAGCCGATGTGTTGGGCGCCAACAACCGGTACGCGGCGGATAACCGGGCGCATTTCGCGGCGCATGGGGTCACAGCGTGCAACCTCATGTCCAGCCCCGGCTCGGGCAAGACCACGCTGCTGTGCGCCACGATTGAGGCGCTGCGGCGCCGCGCACCCGCCGTGCCGGTGGCGGTGATCGAAGGCGACCAGCAGACCCGCCTGGACGCCGAGCGCATCCGCGCGGCCGGTGCCCCGGCCATCCAGATCAACACCGGGCGTGGCTGCCACCTCGATGCGCAGATGGTGGGCAACGCCTTTGCCCGCCTCGATCTGCATGCCCAGGCCCACCATCATGGGCACCCGAACGAATATTCACACCAGCACAGCCACGAGCACCACAGCCCCGAGGCGCTGCTGTTCATCGAAAACGTCGGCAACCTCATCTGCCCAGCGTTGTGGGATCTGGGCGAGGCTGCCAAGATCGTGATCCTGTCGGTGACCGAAGGCGAGGACAAGCCCCTCAAGTACCCCGACATGTTCGCCGCCGCCACCCTGATGCTGCTCAACAAGATCGACCTGCTGCCGCACGTGGACTTCAATGTGGCGAAATGCATCGAGTACGCACGCCGCATCAATCCCGGCATCGCGGTGCTGCAGCTCTCGGCCACGCGCGGCGACGGCATGGACGCCTGGCTGGACTGGCTGCTGCGCGAAGACGCCGCGCTGCAAGATCGTTCATGAACGATCTTGCTTATTCGACCCGCCTGCCGCGTGCTGCACCCGCGCGTGTGCTGGCCTGCGGCGCCTTTCTGAAGAACCGGGCCTGCCTGATCGACGGCGACCAGGCGCACTGGTCGGCACTGCATGGCGATTTGGGCGATGCGACGAGCCGCGATGCGCTGGCGCAGGCTCTCGACACCCTGCTCGCACGCGCGACTGGCCCGCTGCACGCGGTGGCGCACGACCTGCACCCTGACTTTTACAGCACCCACCTGGCCATCGCTCTGGCACAACGCTTGGGCGTGCCGGCGATCGGCGTGCAACACCACCACGCGCACATCGGTGTGGTGCTGGCCGAGCAGCCCGTCGACGGCCCGGTGATCGGCTTGGCGCTCGACGGCATGGGCTTGGGGCATGACGGTGGCGCCTGGGGCGGTGAGGTGCTGTGGGTCGGCGGCAGCGCTCAGGCGCAGCAGTGGCGGCGCCTGGACCATCTGGCTCCGCTGGCCCTGCCCGGGGGCGACGCGGCGGCGCGTGAACCCTGGCGTCTGGCGGCGGCCGTGTTGTTTGCGCTGGGCCGTGGCAGCGAGATCGAGCCGCGTTTTGCCCCCCTAGTCGGTACCGCCAGCGCGCGGCTGCTGCACGTCATGTTGCAGCGCGATCTGAACTGCCCGCACAGCAGCAGCGCCGGGCGCTGGTTCGACGCCGCCGCTGGCGCGCTGGGCTTGAGCGTTCGGCAGTCCTTCGAGGCCGAAGCCGCCATCGCGCTGGAGCAGTTGGCCAGCGACTGGCTGGTCGATCACCCCGACTTCGAATTCAACTGGAGCTCGCTGGACTTGCACCCGATCGTGGCCGATCTTTTTGCGCTGCAGACCCAAGGCCTCGAAGCCCGCGCGCGTGGTGCGGCGCAGTTCCATCTGGCACTGGCGCTTGGCTTGGCACGGCGCGCGATCGACGCGGCCACCGCTCACAGCACCGGCCAGGTGGTGTTGGCCGGCGGCTGCCTGGTCAACCACGTGCTAGGCCAGCGGCTGCGTGCCAATCTGAATTGTGCCGGGCTCACCGTGCTTGAGCCGCAGGCTGCCGGCTGCGGTGACGCCGGGTTGGCCTTGGGCCAGGCCTGGATCGCTGGCTGCACGCCGCTGGTCGGCCTGGCCGTGTCGGTCGAACCCCAACTTGCACTGGAAACCTGACCATGTGCCTGGCTCTTCCCGCCCTCATCGCCCTGCTCCTCGACGCCGAGACAGCCATCGTCGACCTCGGCGGCGTACGCAAGCAGATTTCCATCGCCCTGGTACCCGACGCGCAGCCGGGCGACTACGTGATCGTGCATGTGGGCCACGCCATCGGCACGCTCGACGAAGCGGAGGCACAAGCCACACTGGCGCTGTTCGCCGAATTGGCAAGGAGCGAGGCATGAAATACGTGGATGAGTTCCGCGACGGCGCGCTGGCGCGCAACCTCGCCGCAAGCCTGCAGGCCGAGGTCGACCCGGCGCGCGGCTACAGCTTCATGGAGTTCTGCGGCGGCCACACCCATGCGCTGGCGCGCTACGGCGTGGTCGACCTGCTGCCGGCCAATGTACGCATGATCCACGGCCCGGGCTGCCCGGTGTGCGTGCTACCGATCGGCCGCATCGATTTGGGCATCCAACTGGCGCTGGAGCGTGGCGTGATGCTGTGCACCTACGGCGACGTGATGCGCGTGCCGGCCTCCGACGGTTTGTCGCTGCTGCGCGCCAAGGCCCGCGGCGGCGATATCCGCATGGTCTATTCACCGGCCGACGCCCTGCAGCTCGCGCGCAAGCAGCCGGGGCGCGAGGTGGTGTTCCTGGCGATCGGCTTCGAAACCACCACACCGCCCACCGCGCTGGTGATCCGTCAGGCCGCGCGCGAGGGTCTGAAGAACTTCAGTGTGATCTGCTGCCATGTGCTGACGCCGAGCGCCATCACGCATATCCTGCAGTCACCCGAGGTGGCGCAGTACGGCACGCTGCCGCTGGACGGCTTCGTCGGCCCGGCGCATGTGAGCATCGTGATCGGATCGGCACCCTACGAGCCCTTCGCCAGCACCTACCGCAAGCCGGTGGTGATCTCCGGCTTCGAGCCGCTGGACGTGATGCAGTCCATTCTGATGCTGGTGCGCCAGGTCAACCAGGGCCGCGCCGAGGTCGAGAACCAGTTCACGCGCGCCGTCGACCGCGCCGGCAACCGTGCGGCACAAGCTGTCACGGCCGAGGTGTTCGGGCTGCGCGACAGTTTCGAGTGGCGTGGCCTCGGTGAGGTGCCGTTCAGTGCGCTGAAAATCCGCCCCGAGTTCGCGGCCTTCGACGCCGAGCGGCGCTTCGAGCTGATCTACCAGGCCGTGCCCGACCACAAGCAGTGCGAGTGCGGCGCGATCCTGCGCGGCGTCAAGCAGCCGACCGACTGCAAGCTGTTCGGCACGGTGTGCACGCCCGAGAACCCGATGGGTTCCTGCATGGTGTCGAGCGAGGGCTCGTGCGCGGCGCACTACACCTATGGGCGTTTCCGCGACATTCCGGTGGTGAGCGCATGAGCAGTGTGAAGAAAGACTACATTCGTCCCCTTGACTTGCGGCACGGACGCATCGACATGAATCATGGCGCCGGCGGGCGAGTGGGGGCGCAGCTGGTCGACGAACTGTTCGCCCGCGCCTTCGATAACGATTACCTGCGCCAGGGCAACGACGGCGCGCTGCTCGGCGTGCCGGCCGGGCAGCGGCTGGTGATGGCGACCGACGCGCATGTGATTTCACCGCTGTTCTTTCCCGGCGGCGACATCGGCAGCCTGGCGGTGCACGGCACCGTCAACGACGTGGCCATGCTGGGCGCCACGCCGCTGTACCTGAGTGCGAGCTTCATCCTCGAAGAAGGCTTCCCGCTGGCGCAGCTCAAGCGCATCGTCGAGTCGATGGCAGCGGCCTCGCGTGCCTGTGGCGTTCCCATCGTCACCGGCGACACCAAGGTGGTCGAAAAAGGCAAGGGCGATGGCGTCTTCATCAGCACCACCGGCCTGGGCGTGGTGCCCGAGGGGCGCGATATCGGCGGCGCCAATGCGCGGCCGGGCGATGCGATACTGCTCTCGGGCAGCATCGGTGAACATGGTGTGGCGGTGCTGTCGCAGCGCGAGTCGCTCGATTTCGACACCACCATCCGCTCAGACAGCGCCGCGCTGCACACCCTGGTGGCCGCGATGCTGGTGGCCGCACCCGAGGGTGCGGTGCACGTGCTGCGCGACCCCACGCGTGGCGGTCTGGCCACCACGCTGAACGAAATCGCGCGCCAGTCCGGAGTAGGCATGCTGTTGCAGGAAGCCGCGATACCGGTGCTGCCGCAGGTCGCCGCCGCTTGCGAGCTGCTGGGACTGGACCCGCTGTACATCGCCAACGAGGGCAAGCTGATAGCGATCGTCGCCCTCGAGGCGGCCGATGCGGTGCTGGCGGCGATGCACGCGCATCCGCTCGGGCGCTCGGCAGAGTGCATCGGCCACGTCAGCGCAGACCCGCACTGCTTTGTACAGATGACTACGGCCTTCGGCGGCCGCCGGGTGGTGGACTGGTTGAGTGGCGAGCCGCTGCCACGCATCTGCTGAGCCCGCACTCCGCGCCAACGCCCATCCAATCGTCTACGAGTTAACATGCCGCAATGACCCAGACCCAGATGAGCACCGGCATGCGCTCCAGCGGCCTTTCGCGACAAACGATCATGACTGGCTGCAACTGCGCCGCCATGGCCAGGTGATCCGGCCGGCGCCGTGAGGCACAGGCCGGCCAGCCCTGCCACGCATTCAACGCACCAGGGGCCGGGCTGCGCAAGCGCAGCATGCGAACAGCCCAAGCGGTAGCCATGGCGGCCAGCACATGCTTGACGCTGTGGCCGCTGATCCAGCCGCCGGCCACGAAGACCTCCCGACCCAGGTATTCCGCCACCAGCGCCGCGGCGTAGACGGCCAGCACCACCAGCAGGTCGCGGCCGCGCGTGTAGCGCAGCGCAAACAGCCACATCAACAACGAAATCAGCAGCATCGGGTAGAAGTGCACCAGGCCGTACAGGCGCAGATCGCCGACGCCGGCGCGCTCGCTCAGCATCGAGTAAACGACGCTGAACAGGCCGCCGCCAGCCAGGGAAACAGCCGCAGGCCGACGCGCGGACCCAGACGCTCGGCGCAGTGATGGTCAGCAGCGCAACGGCAAGCAGCCGTCTGCGGTGCCCGGCGAAATAGCCCTCATCTCCCTGGCCTCCTGGATCACCGATGCGCCCCTGCCAGAGCACGGCCGGGGCCGCGGGCCGGATCAGTGCAGCGCCGCATCGTGGTCGGTGCTTGCTGCCGCCGCGCGGGGCCCAGGCAGCCCCCAACGTCCACGCATCTGTGCTGCCATCGTTTGCCCCCCGGTTTCGCCCCCCCGGACCACCCTGTCAGGCTAGCAGGGAATAAGCGATAGCCGGGCGGTGAACCATCTCCTCCTTGACATTTGTCAATCAACCGAAGACGCTTCGAAGGTTTCCACATCTAACGCTCACATAGCCACTTGCGATGAACGGACATCCACCGAAGCCAAACGATCTGCAACCCTTGGGAGCACACGGGGTTGCCGCTGCGCCAGACCTCGAATCGCTGGCGCCGCGCTTGCTGGCGACGGTACGTCGTGTGGCCGACGAGTTGCGGCCGCAGGCGCGGCTCGGTGCTTCTCTGGGCCTGGACCACTCGCTCGAGCGCGACTACGGCCTGGACAGCCTGGCCCGCGTCGAGCTGATGACCCGCATCGACCACGATCTTGGCGTGCTGCTGAGCGAAGCCGCGCTCACCGAAGCGGAGACGCCGCGCGACCTGCTGCGATTCATCACCCACGTTGGGGGCCGGGGTGTCGACCTCACAGCCCCCGTCAGGCAGCCCCGTCTCGAACACGGCTCGGCTACGGATGCCGACAAGGACACGGCGTCGGAGCAGTATCCGCCGGATTCCATCCAGACGCTGGTGGACGTTTTCGAGTGGCACCTGCAGCGCCACCCGCAGCGCGTGCTGATCACGCTGTACGAGAACGGCGACCAGTCCGTCGATCTGCGCTACGCCGATCTGCACCGCGATGCCATCGCAGTGGCCGCGGGCTTGCGGGCACTCGATCTGAAGCCGGGCGACAAAGTGGCGATCATGCTACCTACCGGGCGCGAATTCTTTGCCGCGTTCTTTGGCGCGCTGTATGCGGGCGGCGTGCCGGTTCCGCTGTACCCACCGGCGCGGCCCTCGCAGCTTGAGGACCACCTGACGCGCATTGCCGGCATTCTGCGCAATGCACAGGCATGCGTGCTGGTGACGGTCGAACGCGCCAAGCCGCTTTCACATCTGTTGCGGGCACAGCTCGAAGCCTTGCGGACCGTCACCACAGTGGCTGATCTGTCCATAGCCGACGCACCCGTCGTGCGCCCGCTACTTGCTGCGTCGGATGTTGCGTTCCTGCAATACACCTCGGGCAGCACGGGCGACCCGAAGGGCGTGATCCTGACCCACGCCAACCTGCTGGCCAACCTGCGCGCGATGTGGCGAGCATCGAAGACCAACAGCGCCGACATCTTCGTCTCGTGGCTGCCGCTGTACCACGACATGGGTCTGATCGGCGCCTGCCTGGGCGGCTTGACCATCGGTTTTCATGTGGTGCTGATGTCGCCACTCGCGTTTCTCGCCCGACCGGCGCGCTGGCTGGAGGCGATCCACCGGCATCGCGGCACGGTTTCGGCGGCACCCAACTTTGCCTACGAGTTGTGCCTGGCCAAGCTTGCCGACGCCGACCTCGACGGCCTGGACCTGTCGTGCTGGCGGCTGGCCTTTAACGGCGCCGAACCGGTGAGCCCCGAGACGCTGGAGCGCTTCGCGGCACGTTTTGCACGCTGCGGCCTCAAGCGTGAGGCCCTGACACCGGTATATGGTCTGGCCGAGAACTCGGTTGGCCTGGCATTTCCGCCGGTCGGTCGTGGCCCGCTGATCGACCGCATTGATCGGGCCATGCTCGCCCGCGACGGCGTGGCCAAACCTGCGCAAGCCGACGATCCGCTGCCACTACGCATCGTCTCGTGCGGGTTGCCGCTACCCGGCCACGAGTTGCGCGTGGTCGACACCGGCGGGCGTGAGTTGCCCGAGCGCGAGCAGGGGCACGTGCAGTTCCGCGGCCCCTCCAGCACGCAGGGCTACCTGAACAACCCGGCTGCCAATCAAGGCCTGTTCGACGGCGCCTGGCTGAACACCGGCGACCTCGGCTACATGGCCGCCGGCGAACTGTTTCTCACCGGGCGCGAAAAGGACATCATCATTCGCGGCGGCTTGAATATCCACCCGCAGGAGCTCGAATCCGCGGAGGTCAAGCTCGCCGGCATTCGCAAGGGGGGCGTGGCGGTGTTCGCGGCAACCGACCCGCGCAGCGGCACCGAACGGCTGGTTGTGCTCGCTGAGACCAAGATCATCGAGCCCGAGCAGCGCCGCCAGCTCATCCAGGCCATCACTGTGCTGTCGGCTACGCTGCTCGGCGCGCCAGCCGATGACGTGGTGCTGGCGCCGCCGCGCTCGGTCCTGAAGACCTCGAGCGGCAAGACCCGCCGCGCCGCCTGCCGCGAACTCTACGAGCAGGGCCGGCTCGGCGTGACGCAACGTGCGCCATGGCAGCAATGGGTCGCGCTGGCGGCCACTGCCGCAGCGGCGCGGGCGCGCCGCGCATTGCGCTCGGCCACCCGGCTGGCTTGGGGACTGTGGGCCTGGAGCGTGTTCTGCACGCTGGGTTCCATGGCGTGGTGTGCGGTAATGATGTTGCCGGGCGTGGCCCTGCGGCGGCGCGCGGCGCGCACGCTGACACGGGCAGCGATCCGCCTGA
The DNA here is from genome assembly GCA_039925285.1 of Polaromonas sp. Classification (GTDB taxonomy): domain Bacteria; phylum Pseudomonadota; class Gammaproteobacteria; order Burkholderiales; family Burkholderiaceae_C; genus Polaromonas. Next base: position 603 of record JBDSZF010000185.1, on the reverse strand, counting down.
TCGGCTTGCCCGTGCAAGTGGACGGACTGAACCGGCTTCCAACACTCGGGCCGCGCATCGTCGTCGCCAACCACGCCAGCTATCTCGATGCGATCGTGCTGAGTGCGGTGCTGCCAGCCGAATTCTCTTTCGCCACCAAGCGCGAGCTGGCCGACGGGGTGCTGATCGGCCCGGCGCTGCGCAGGCTGGGCGTCGCGTTCGTCGAGCGCTTCGATGCGGCGCAAGGCGTCGAGAACACCCGGGCGCTGCAAGTGCGCGTGCGTGGAGGCGAATCGATGGTGTTCTTCCCCGAAGGCACGTTCCGGCGTGCCAGCGGCCTGCAACCCTTCAAGCTCGGGGCCTTCGTGATTGCTGCCGAAACCGCAACACCGCTGGTGCCGGTGACGCTGAATGGCACCCGCTCGCTGCTGCGCGACAAGGCCTGGCTGCCGCACCGCAGCGAGGTCCGGGTGACGATCGGCGCGGCCATCTCACCGGCAGGCCCGGGCTGGGGCCACGCGCTCGAACTGCGCGATGCGGCGCGCAAGTCGATAGCGGCCGCTCTGGCGGAGCCCACACTCGATGTCTAAAGCCCACCGCCCATGAGCGCGCCGGGCCGCCCCA
>JBDSZF010000184.1:0-2506 GCA_039925285.1 Polaromonas sp. | reverse complement strand
GGTTTTTATGCGGGTCATAACCATCGGCCCGGCCGCGTACCCGCAGTTCCTTGTAGTCGCCCGTCAGGCTGAGTTCGGCCTGGTAGCCTTCGCTGCGGCGCGAAGCCACCAGCGCATGACCGGCGATACCTTCCCGGGCCGACGGCGAGGGCGTAAAGAGCAGCTCCAGGTCGCCGTGTTTGGCGGTGAACTCGCACAGGCCCTGACGGCGACGACATAGCTCAAGCGGCGCTCGCTTTCGGCTTCATTGGGCCTTGACGTAGTTCATTGATCTGCAGAGGGGAGAATCAAACATCAGGCCCATTGGACGCCACTTTTCCTAGTGATTCCAGTTTGCCTGCAGGCTGTTTCGCAGTTTTACACCGTCAGTGCCGCCAGACACATTGCTTTGCGAAAGTCCGGACCCGCCGGCCCTTGGCTTGTGTGTCGCATGGCGCATGCGCTTGCGGCTGACAGCAGTTCTCTGGACTGTCCCACAGGGCCGGGCTGACTATCTTTTCACAATCGAGGCGCATCGACAGCTTTTAAAAGTACAAGGAAAAGGCCATGGCTACCAGCAGCATTCTGGGCGGCTCGAAACTGCCCGAAGAGATCAGCGGAAAAGACATCCATGCTCTCGGCCCCAGTGACAACTCCGACAGCGGCAGTGATGCCGTCGGCGCTTACAGTGAAGACGAATTGGCCAGCGACAGCGATTCAGGCGGCACGGGTGAGCGCACTTCAGTGGACACCGGCGCCGGCAGCGACCACCCCGATGCCGATATCCTGCCCGACCACATTGAGCAGGCGCTTGGCGCTGAAAATGACCTGGATGACACGGCCGGCGACGATAGTGACGATTTGAGTGAAGTTGAAGACCTTGCCGATGACAGTGACGACTTGCCGGCAGATGACGCCGACAGGGGCGATGAAGAGGCCGGTGCCTCTGGCAAAGCCTGAACAGACAGAGGTTTTACGCGCAGGCCAGTCCGTGCTGCCGGCACCTGCTGCCTGGCTACTGGCGGGAACAGGCCGGCTTGCTGTCGGCGCAGCATTCCACCCCATGATTGTCTGCTGCGCGACGCCGCCGGGCGGCAATCTGCGCCAGACGAGCGGTATCGATACCGTTACCATGGGCCATTCAGTCCCCACTCCCTGCTTGCAAGCTCATGAAACTCTCAAAAATAGCCCGCTCCCCGTCCCTTGAGGAAAAATCTTTCCTGCTCTTGCTGTTGCTCGTTTCGCTGGGTTTTTTCTGGGTGCTCTGGCCTTTTTACGGCTCGGTGTTTTGGGGATCGATTTTCGCCATTATGTTCAACGCGTTTTTTGTGCGCCTGCTTAAAACGATGCCGCAAAAGCGAACGCTGGCCGCCTTGCTCACGGTGTCGATCATTCTGGTGCTGGTCATACTGCCTGTTGCGCTGATCAGCGCCTTGCTGACCCAGGAAGCCGCCAGCGTGTACCAGCGCGTCCAGTCTGGCGAGTTAAGCTTCAGCCGGTATTTCCAGCAGATTTATAACGCGCTTCCGGCGTGGATCACCGGAATGATGGACCGTTCAGGCTTGTACGATCTGGTGCTGATTCAGGAGCGTATTTCAGACAGCCTGACCAAGGGAAGCCAGTTCATTGCCACGCAGGTGATGAGCATCGGGAAAAACGCTTTTGATTTTTTCGTCAGCTTTTTCATCATGCTGTACCTGCTGTTTTTCTTCCTGCGGGATGGCGCTGCCCTGTCCCTGCAGATCAAGGATGCGATCCCGCTGGGAGAAGAGATCAAGCGCAATCTCTTCAGCAAGTTCACCGCGGTTATTCGCGCGACGGTCAAGGGCAATATCGTGGTGGCGGTGTTGCAGGGGACGCTGGGCGGCCTGATCTTGTGGTTTCTGGGCATCCACGCGCCGGTGCTGTGGGGCACGTTGATGGCCTTCCTGTCGCTGCTGCCCGCCGTCGGCGCGGCCTTGGTCTGGCTTCCCGTCGCGATTTATTTCCTGGCCACCGGCGCCATCTGGCAGGGCGTTGTGCTGATCGCCTTTGGGGTGCTGGTGATTGGCCTGGTTGACAATGTTTTGCGCCCGGTGCTGGTCGGCAAGGACACCAAAATGCCCGATTACGTGGTGCTTGTTTCCACGATGGGCGGCATTTCACTGTTCGGATTGAATGGCTTTGTCATCGGGCCCGTGATGGCCGCCATGTTCATGGCGGCATGGGACATTTTTTCAAAGGCCAGGCAGACCGGGCCGCAGGCGCAGCCTTCCGGTCAAGCGCGCTAGGCTGCAGGTCGCACGCTCATGCCCTTGCTTTCAGCGTCGCCATGTCGACCACGAAGCGGTATTTGACGTCGCTTTTCAACATGCGTTCATAAGCGGTTTCGATCTCGTCCATGCGGATGGATTCGATGTCGGAAATGATGCCATGCTCGGCACAGAAGTCCAGCATCTCCTGGGTTTCCCTGATGCCGCCAATCAGTGAACCGGCCAGGCGCCGGCGTTTCATGATCAGGTTGAACACGCCGGGAGAGGGATGCGCA
>JBDSZF010000183.1:0-7490 GCA_039925285.1 Polaromonas sp. | reverse complement strand
CGAGTCGCTGCGCAATCTGTCCGCTCCGCGCACGTTGGTGATTCGTGACGGTCAGGAGATGCGCATTCCGAGTGGGGCTGTGGCGCGCGGGGATATGGTGGTGTTACACGAAGGCGACCGCATTCCGGCAGACGCCCTGCTGCTGGAGGGGCAGCTTGCCGTGGACGAATCCCTGCTCACCGGCGAGGCGGTGCCGGTGGCGAAGTCGCCCGGCGCGGCGGATGCCGTATTCGGTCAGCCCGGCGGCGACGGTACACCGTTTTTGTTCGCCAGCACGGTAATCACCAAGGGGGTGGGGCCGGCAGAAGTGCGCACCATCGGCGCTCTGACCGCCGTAGGCCGCATCGGACAGGCCCTGGGGACAACGAAGGAAGTGCCTTCTGGTCTGCAGCAGTCTTCGCGTAAGCTGATCCGTACTGACGGTAGTGGGGCTGTTGCTGGCGAGCGCGCAAATACTACTCGGCTGGCTGTGGGACGGTCGTACGTTCCTAGAGAGCCTGCTGTCCGGCATCGCGCTCGCCATGGCAATCCTGCCGGAGGAAATTCCGGTCATCCTCACCGTATTCCTGGCGCTGGGCGCCTGGCGCATCTCGAAGCAGAAGGTGCTGACCCGGCGCATGTCGGCGATCGAGGCATTGGGCGCCATCACCGTGCTGGCGGTGGACAAGACCGGCACGCTGACGCTCAACCGCATGGAACTGGCCGAACTGGCCACCGGCAACGAGCGCTTCACGCCGGAGGGTGCGGCCGAACTGCCGGAAGACTTCCACCTGCTGACCGAGTTCGCCATGCTGGCCACGCCGGGCGACCCGTTTGACCCGATGGAAAAAGCCATCCAGCGCTTCGGCCACGACTGGCTGGCCGGCACCGGGCATGTGCACGACGGCCGCGAGCCGGAGTTCGAATATGCGCTGTCGGGCGAGATCCTGGCGATGACGCGGGTGTTTGCCAGTAGCGCCCCGATGCAGCACCTGCTGGCCACCAAGGGCGCGCCAGAGGCGGTGGCCGACCTGTGCCATCTGCCGGCCGATCGGCGCGATGCCATCCGGCGCCAGGTCGAGGCCATGGCCGAGCGCGGCCTGCGTGTGCTGGGCGTGGCGCGCGGCCGCTGGACCGGCGCGCCCGCCGCGCCAGACGCCGATCCCCCGTGGCCGGAAAGCCAGCATGACTTCGACTTCGAGTTCCTCGGCCTGCTCGGGCTGGCCGACCCGCCCCGGCCCGAGGTTCCGGCGGCGCTGGCCGAATGCCGGCGCGCCGGCGTGCGGGTCATCATGCTGACCGGCGACCACCCCGCCACGGCCCGCGCCATCGCCCGCCAGGTCGGTTTGTCCGAGCGCCCCGAGGTCATCACCGGCGCTGAAATGGCCACGCTCGACGATGCCGCCCTGCTGACCCGGCTGCGGCAGGTGGACCTGTGCGCGCGCCTGCAGCCGGCCCACAAGCTGCGCCTGGTGCAGCTGCTGCGCTCGGGCGGCGAGGTGGTGGCGATGACCGGCGATGGCGTCAACGACGCGCCCGCGCTGAAAGCCGCCGACATCGGCATTGCGATGGGCGAGCGCGGCACCGATGTGGCCCGCGAGGCCGCCGCGCTGGTGCTGCTCGACGACAGCTTTGCCCGCATCGTGGCCGCCATCCGGCAGGGCCGGCAGATTGACGACAACCTTCGCAAGGCCACGCGTTTCGTCTTTGCGGTGCATGTGCCGGTCATCGCATTGACCCTGGTGCCGACGCTGCTGCAATGGCCGGTGCTGCTGATGCCGGTGCATATCGTGCTGCTGCAACTGCTGATTGACCCGGCCTGCTCCATCGTTTTTGAAGCCGACCCGGCAGATAGCGGCGTGATGGAGCGCGCGCCACGGCCGGTGCCGGACTCGCCCTTTGCTGCCGCGCCGCTTGGCTTTGCCGTGCTGCAGGGCCTGGGCATCGCGGGCGTGCTGCTGGCCGGCTATGGCTGGCTGGCCGCACAAGGCTGGAGCGCGGCGCAAGGCCGCAGCGTGGTGTTCAGCAGCCTGATGCTCAGCGTGATGCTGCTGATCCTGGCCAACCGCGATCTGCGGCGCTCGGCACTGCTGGGCATGACGGCTGCCAACCCCTTGCTGTGGCGCATGGCCATCGCGATGGGCGGGCTGCTCGCTGCCGTGCTGGGCCTGCCGTGGCTGCGCCAGCTCATGGGCCTGGCGCTGCCCGGCCTCGCCGGTATGGCGGCCGGCGCCGGGCTGCTGGCACTGTGCATCGCCTGGCTGGAGCTGGTGCGGCGCTGGCAGCCTTTGAGCCGATGGACTTGACATTACAGCCTGCGCTATCATTTTCAGACTATTCAGGGAGAAACGTCATGAACGAGCTTCAGAAAATCGAGCAGCCTTCCCCGCAGGAGCTGGACCGGGTAGTGCATACCCAACTGGCGCGCTTCACCCAGGGCGTGTCGCCTGCCACTTTGGGCAGCGCCAGCCTGGACTGGCTGACCCACTTGGCGCTATCGCCCGGCAAACAGCATGAATTGCTGGAAAAAGCGTTCCTCAAATCGGTTTGCATCACCGAATATGCCCTGCGCGGCCTCGCTGAGCAGTGCCAGCCCTGCATTGATCCGCTGCCGCAAGACCGGCGCTTTGTAGCGCCCGAATGGCAGCAGTGGCCATTCAACCTGATGTACCAGTCCTTTCTGCTGAACCAGCAGTGGTGGCACAACGCCACGAGCAGCGTGCCGGGGGTCACGGCCCACCATGAGCAGTTGGTCACTTTTGCCGTCCGCCAGGTGCTGGACATATTTTCACCGTCTAACTCCCTCCTGACGAACCCGGAGGTACTGGCCGAAACCCTGAAAACCGGCGGCATGAACCTGGTGCAAGGCGCGCAAAACATGTACCAGGAAATGCTGCGAAAGCTCAGCGAAAAACCCCAGCCTGGCACCGAAAAATTCCGCCCCGGCAAGGAGGTGGCGCTTACGCCCGGCAAGGTGGTGTTTCGCAACCACCTGATCGAGTTGATCCAGTACAGCGCGCAGACCGACACGGTGTTTGCCGAGCCCATCCTGATCGTGCCCTCGTGGATCATGAAGTACTACATCCTGGACCTGTCACCGGAGAACTCGCTGATCAACTACCTGGTCGAAAAAGGCCATACCGTCTTCATCATCTCCTGGAAAAACCCGGGCTCCCGCGACCGCAACCTGGGCATGGACGACTACCTCAAGGCTGGCGTGATGGCTGCGATTGACGCGGTCAGCGCCATCGTGCCGAAACAGAAGATCCAGGCGCTGGGTTACTGCCTGGGCGGCACCCTGCAGGGCATTGCCGCCGCGTACATGGCCCGCGAAGATGACGAACGCCTCAACACCCTGACCCTGCTGGCCTCCGAACTCGACTTTGAGGAGCCCGGCGAGCTGGGCATGTTCATTGATGAAAGCCAGCTGTCCTTCCTGAACGACGCCATGGCCCGCAAGGGCTACCTGGACGGCAAGCATATGGCCGGGGCCTTTACCCTGCTCAATTCGCGCGACCTGGTGTGGTCACGCATGGTGCACGACTACCTGATGGGGCGCCAGCATCCAGTCACCGACCTGAGCGCCTGGAATGTCGATGCCACCCGCATGCCCTACCGCCAGCATCGCGAATACCTGACCAGCCTGTACCTGCACAACGACCTGGCCCATGGGAACTACCATGTCGATGGCAAACCCATTGCACTGTCCGATATCCGGGTGCCGATTTTTGCGCTGGGCACACAGCGCGACACCGTCTCGCCCTGGCATTCGGTGTACAAGATCCAGCTGCTCACGCCCGCCGAAGTGACGTTTTGCCTGAGCAGCGGCGGGCACAATGTGGGCGTGGTGAATCCACCCGGCCCGGGCGTCAAGCGCAGCTACCAGATCGCCACGCGCAAGGCTGGCGGGCGCTTTATGGACCCCAAGACCTGGCAGGCCAGCCATGCAGAGCATGAGGGCTCCTGGTGGCCGGCACTGGCGCTCTGGCTGCAGCACCATGCCAGCAGCGAACGCGTGAAGCCGCCCAGGCTGGGCAACAAGGCGCGCGGCTATCCGGTGCTGGAGGATGCACCGGGCCGCTATGTGCTGGTTCCCTGACGGGCATGCCCAGCCCCTGAAAGCGGCGCCAACCCTACCCATGTCGAGGCGCTGATGATTGCCCGGCACACCCAGGCGGTGCTGCAGGGACGCGCAGCGCACGACTGGCGTTAGGGCAGACCTTGCAGGGCGTGGCGCGAGCCTGCCCTGCCGGTGCCGATCTGCAGCAGCGCGCAGATCCGCACCGCCTGACGCCTAGAGCTGCGCGGCGCTCAATGCTGCATTGAAGGTGGCGCTCGGGCGCATCACGGCATCGACCTTCTGGGCGTCGAGCAGGTAGTAACCGCCGATGTCCGCCGGCTTGCCCTGCACCGCATTGAACTCGGCCACGATCTGCGCCTCTTGCTCAGTCAGCACCTTGGCCAGAGGCGCGAAATGCGCCTGCAGTTCCTGGTCTTCGGTCTGCGCGGCCAGCGCCTGTGCCCAGTACATGGCCAGGTAGAAATGGCTGCCCCGGTTGTCCAGCTCGCCGGTGCGGGTCGAGGGGCCTTTGCTGTTGTCCAGCAGTGTGCCGGTGGCGTCATCGAGCGTCTTGGCCAGGATGGTGGCCTTGGTGTTGCCGGTCTTGAGCCCCAGGTCTTCCAGTGACACGGCCAGCGCCAGGAACTCGCCCAGCGAATCCCAGCGCAGGTGGTTTTCTTCCACCAGCTGCTTGACGTGCTTGGGCGCCGAGCCGCCGGCGCCGGTTTCAAACATGCCGCCGCCCGCCATCAAGGGCACGATGGACAGCATCTTGGCGCTGGTGCCCAGCTCCATGATGGGGAACAGGTCGGTCAGGTAGTCGCGCAGGATGTTGCCGGTCACCGAGATGGTGTCCAGGCCGCGGATGACGCGTTCCAGCGTGTAGCGCATGGCGCGCACTTGCGACATGTGCTGGATGTCCAGACCGCTGGTGTCGTGATCCTTCAAGTAGAGCTCGACCTTCTTGATCAGCTCGGCTTCGTGCGGACGGTACGGGTCCAGCCAGAAAATGGCCGGCATGCCGGAGTTGCGCGCGCGGTTGACGGCCAGCTTGACCCAGTCGCGGATAGGCGCATCCTTGACCTGGCACATGCGCCAGATATCGCCTTCTTCGACGGTTTGCGTCAGCAGCACTTCGCCGGTGGCGATGTCGACAATGCGCGCTTCGCCAGCGGCGGGCACTTCAAAGGTCTTGTCGTGCGAGCCGTATTCCTCGGCCTGCTGCGCCATCAGGCCGACGTTGGGCACCGTGCCCATGGTGACAGGATCAAAGTTGCCATTGGTCTTGCAGAAGTTGATCATCTCCTGGTAGATGCGGGCAAAGGTGCTTTCAGGAATGACCGCCTTGGTGTCCTTCGGACGGCCGTCAGCACCCCACATCTTGCCGCCGATGCGGATCATGGCGGGCATGGAGGCATCGACGATCACGTCGTTGGGCGCGTGCAGGTTGGAAATGCCCTTGGCCGAATCCACCATCGCCAGTTCGGGGCGGTGCTCGTGGCAGGCGTGCAGGTCGCGCAGAATTTCTTCGCGGCGCGAGTCCGGCAGCGTGGCCAGCTTGTCGTACAGGTTGACCAGGCCGTTGTTGACGTTCACGCCCAGCTCGTCGAACAGCTTGCCGTGCTTGGCAAACGCTTCCTTGTAGAAAATGCGCACGGCGTGGCCGAACACGATGGGGTGCGAGACCTTCATCATCGTGGCCTTGACGTGCAGCGAGAGCATCACGCCGGTCTTGCGGGCGTCTTCCATTTCGGTTTCGTAGAAATCGCACAACGCCTTCTTGCTCATGAACATGGAGTCGACGATCTCGCCCGCCAGCAGGGATACCTTGGGCTTCAGGATGATGGTCTTGCCGCTCTGGGTGACCAGGTCCATCTGCACGTCACGCGCCTTGTCCAGCGTCATCGACTTTTCGCCGTGGTAGAAGTCACCGGTCTTCATGGTGGCGACATGGGTGCGCGATGCCTGGCTCCACTCGCCCATCGAGTGCGGGTGCTTGCGGGCATAGCGCTTGACAGCCATAGGCGCGCGGCGGTCGGAGTTGCCATCGCGCAGCACCGGGTTGACCGAGCTGCCCAGGCATTTGGAATAACGGGCCTTGAGGGCTTTTTCTTCGTCCGTCTTGGGCGCTTCGGGGAAGTCGGGGAGCTTGAAGCCCTTGGACTGCAATTCCTTGATCGCGCTGATCAGCTGGTGCTGGGAGGCGCTGATGTTGGGCAGCTTGATGAGGTTGGTGTCGGGCAACAGCGTCAGGCGGCCGAGTTCGGCCAGGTTGGCAGGCACTTTCTGTGCGTCGCTGAGGCAGTCGGAGAATTCCGCCAGCACCCGCGCTGCGACCGAAATATCACTCTTGACGATGTCGATGTCGGCCGGTCCTGTGAACGCCTGCACCACCGGCAGGAACGAATACGTCGCCAGCAGCGGCGCCTCGTCAGTGAGCGTGTAAATGATTTTCGATTTTCCGGTTGTCATTGCGTTCCTCTGGTTTGAAGTGGGTTGAGTTAATTTAATTTAACCTGCCAATATAGGGCAGGTTGCTGTCGCCAGCCTTAAGGGGTACTGTGAAAAATGCGCCCTTGAGTCAGGACGATTTTCCCCCGATTTGAAAGGCACTTGATTTCACTTTTGGTTGAACCGCCTCACCGTATGGCCTTCAGGCGGCAGGCCGGGTGAATCCTGGGTCCGGCGGCCTGAGCGGGGGGTCAGCAGCCCCTATTTTTTCACCCAGTTCGGCCCGCATCAGCGGCAGGTGCTGCGGATACTCGCGCTGCATGACGTCCACCAGCGCCTCGCGCACCTTACAGCGCAGGTCCCAGCTCAGGCCGGAATTGCTGGACGTCACCAGCACGCGCAACTGCATGCTGCGCTCGCCCGCCTCCACCACCTGCAGCAGGCACAGCCGCCGGTCCCACTCCGGGGCTAGCTCGCAGGCGCGCTGGGCGGCTTCGCGCAAGGGAGCCAGCGGCATGCGGTAGTCCACCCACAAAAAAACAGTGCCGGTGATCTGCGCACTCTTGCGGGTCCAGTTCTGGAACGGGTTTTCAATAAACCACTGCAGCGGAATGATGAGCCGGCGCTCATCCCAGATTTTCAGCACCACGTAGGTACCGGTGATTTCCTCGACCCGGCCCCATTCGCCCTGAATGATCAGCACGTCGTCAATGCGGAACGGCTGCGCCAGCGCAATCTGCAGACCGGCGATCAGGTTGCTGAAAATCGGCCGCGCCGCAATGCCGGCCACCAGCCCCACCACGCCGGCCGAGGCCAGCAGGCTGGCGCCGAACTGGCGCGCGCCCGGAAATGTCATCAGCATCAGGGCCAGCCCGGTCAGCACGATGATGAACATGGCGGTGCGGGCCAGCATCCGGGTCTGGGTATGAATGCGGCGCGCCTGCAGGTTGTCCTCGACATCGAGCGGATGCAAACCGATGACGCCCTGCGCCACGCCGCG
>JBDSZF010000182.1:0-6059 GCA_039925285.1 Polaromonas sp. | reverse complement strand
TCCTTGCCGCCCAGCTTGCCGTAGGCAATGATGGCGAACTGGGGTTTGTCGCGGTGGCGGCTCTTGAGGTGCTGCCAGCACCAGTCGGTGGTGATGTCGAGAATCGCTTCGGCCAGCGCGCTCAGGTCGTCGGCCACCTGCTCGACCGTGAGCACGCCTTCCACATCGCGCGCCAGGGTGCGGAACACCTCCACATGGTGGGCGCGCCGCAGCAGGTTCAGGCAGCTTTCCTCGTCAGCTTCGCCGGTGCGCCTGAGTGCGCCCAGCCGCTGCTGCAGTTCCCTGGAAAAGGCGGCGCCGTCAAAGCGCTCATGCAGCATTTCATCGCTGGCCAGCTCGTCAATCACGCCGGGGTGCTGCATCAGGTAGCGCGCCGGCCACTTCGCCGCGCCCAGCAGCCGCACCAGCCTTTCATGCACCGCCGGGCGCTCCATGAGCAGCGCCAGATAGCTTTCGCGCCGCAGCAGCGGCTCGATCCAGTCGATCAGCCGCAGGGCCGCTTCTTCAGTCACCGTGCCTTCGAGCAGCCACTGGGCGGTCAGCTGCACCAGCCGGCTCAGGCGGGCGCGCGAATCCTCCCGCAGGGCGAGGATGCGCGGATGCTGGCGCCAGGACGCCAGGCGGCTCCGGAACTGCGCCGGCCACTCGGGCGGCAGCTGGTCGAGCAGGTCGTCGAGCTGCTGCACTGAATTGGCGCCCGGTTTGCCGCAGCCCTTGCATTCGGGCTTGCCGCCGAGCAGGATGTCGAACTCGCCGGCGACCAGTTCGCGGTGGCTGTCCAGGTCGCTCAGAAACGCGCCGCAGTCGCTGTAGCCGAGCGTCTGTGCAATCCAGCCGAGGTCGTCGTCGCGGGTCGGCAGCACATGGGTCTGCTGGTCGTCCAGGTACTGGATGCGGTGCTCGACACGGCGCAAAAAGTCATAGGCCCGCGCCATCGCGTCGGCGGTGTCCTGCGGCATCAGGCCGGCCTGGGCGAGGCGCTGCAGGGCGTCCTGCGTGGGCCGGGTGCGCAGTTCGGGAAACTGCCCGCCGCGCACGACCTGCAGCACCTGCACCGTGAATTCGATCTCGCGAATGCCGCCGCGCGAGATCTTCACGTCGTTGGCGCGCTCGGGGTGGCCGGCGCAGCGCCTGGCCGCATGTTCGCGGATCTGCCGGTGCAGCACGCGCAGCGAATCAAACACGCTGTAGTCGAGGTAGCGCCTGAACACAAAAGGCAGGACCGCTCCGCGCAAGGCCTGCGCCGAGCCGCTCTGGATGCATTCGAGCGGCGCCACGACCCGGCTCTTGAGCCAGGCAAAACGCTCCCATTCGCGGCCTTGCGCCTGGAAATACTCTTCGAGCGCACTCAATGAAATGGCCGCCGGACCCGAATTGCCGTTGGGCCGCAGCGCCAGATCGACGCGAAACACAAAGCCGTGCTCGGTGGCATCGCCAATCAGGTTGAAAACGGCCCTGACCTGGCGCGCGAAATACTCGTGGTTCGAAATCTGGCCCCGGCCGTCGCTGCGGCCGGCGGTTTCGCCGTCCTGGTCATAGACGTAGATCAGGTCGATGTCACTGGACACATTGAGCTCGCGCGCGCCCAGCTTGCCCATGCCGACCACCCACATCCGGGCTGGCCCGCCGCCCTCCGCCTGGGGCGCGCCATGCTGCGCATCGAGCGCCTCCCTGGAGTGGCGCATGGCCACATCGAGCGCCAGCTCGGCCAGCTCGGTCATGGCGCGGGTGACGACCTGCAGCCCGACGCCTACAGCCAGAACGCCGCAGGGCAGCGTGGGCGCGGCATCTTTACCAGCAGGGGCCGCGGAACCGGCTTCGCCGGGCCGCAGGCGCAGCGCCCCCTCGGGGGGCAGCGAACCACACGAAGTGGGGAGTGTGGGGGCCTCACAATCGAGCACCACGAGCCGCTCCATGACCAGCTGGCGCAGCACCCGCAGCGCTGCGCCGGTTTCCAGGCCGCTGGCCAGCAGCGCATCGAGCGTGGTCTGCATCGTGGCGCGCACCGGCTCGCCGGCGGCAAGCAGCGGCATCTGTCCGGCATAGCGGCGGCGAATGCGCTGGACATAGCGGGAGTACGCCGAAGAAGCCGAAGGGAGCAACCCTAGGGAAAAGGGGGTTTTGGGAGCGGCAGTTGAGGGGAAGGGCATCACACTACTTCACAAACTTCGTGGTTCTGCGCCGGCCGGTGTTGCCGTCGGCGGTCATAATTCTCAGGTCAATGGAGCCTACCCCTACCAGCCCGTCCGCTTTGCCAGCCTTGCCGTCGCGACGCCTGCGATGGCTTGCCGTGGCCCTGCGCGGCCTGCTGTGGCTGGTCGTCTCGGCCTGGCTGCTGTTTGGCTTGAGCTGGTGGGTGCTCCACGGCTGGATTGTGCCGCGAATTTCCGAATTTCGTCCGCGCCTGGAACAACAGGCCAGCAAGGCGCTCGGCGTACCGGTCCGGATTGGCCAGATCACCGGCCGTTCGCTGGGCGCCATCCCCTCTTTTGAACTGCATGAGGTCACCTTGCTCGATGCGCAGGGGCGCGTGGCGGTGCGCCTGCCGCGCATTCTGGGCGCGCTGTCGCCTTCCTCGCTATGGGGGCTGGGTTTTGAGCAGCTGGTGATCGAGCAGCCCGAACTCGACGTCCGGCGCGCTGCCGACGGGAAAATCTTTGTCGGCGGCCTGGAGGTCTCGAAAGATACGGCTACCGGCCACAGCGCCAGCCTGGACTGGCTTTTCTCCCAGACGGAACTGGTCGTGCGCGGCGGCACCCTGCGCTGGACTGACGAGATGCGCCAGGCGCCGCCGCTGGCCTTGAGCCGGGTCGATGGCGTGATGAGAAATGGCCGGCATCGCCACCTGATGCGCCTGGACGCGACGCCGCCACCCGGATGGGGCGAGCGTTTCAGCCTCCGGGGCATCTTCAGGCGGCCGCTGCTGTCGCGCCACAGCGGCGATTTTGCGACCTGGACCGGGCAGGTCTATGGCGACTTTGCGCGTGTCGATGCGTCCCGCGTCCAGCAGTACGCCAGCCTGGACTCGCTGGGCATGACGCTGAACCGGGGTCAGGGTGCACTGCGGATCTGGTCCGATGTGAAAAAGGGAAAAGTCACCGGTGCCCTGGTCGATGTGGCGCTGCGCGATGTCGATACCCGGCTGGGCGCCAGGCTGGCGCCGCTGGGGTTTGAATCCCTGGTCGGGCGCATAGACGCCAGCCAGCATGCCGACGGATTCGATTTCAGCACCGAAGGCCTTCAGTTCCGCATGCCGGACGGCCTGCAGTGGCCGGGTGGCAATCTGTCGCTGGTTCATACCGCCGATTCACGGCAAGCGCGTCAGCACACCACGCTCAAGGCTGACCGGCTCGACCTCGCAGCCCTGGCCCGGATCGCCGGCCGCCTGCCGCTGGACAGCAGCACGCAGGCACTGGTGGCTTCTTTTGCGCCCCGGGGACTGGTCGAAACGCTGGACGCCCGCTGGCAGGGGCCGCTCGATGCGCCCTCGACCTTTGCGGCCAAAGGCCGTGTGGCGGGACTCAGTATTGCGGCGCTACCGGCAGCCCTTGCTGCATCGGGCCGGCCGGCTGCCAGCGTCCTGCAGGCCAGTTCCGGCCGGCCCGGACTGAGCGGCGCCACGGTGGACTTCAACCTCACGCAGGAAGGCGGCCAGGCCAGCGTGAAGATTGTGAAAGGCGTGCTCGACCTGCCCGGCATTTTTGAAGAATCGAAGCTGCCGCTGGAGCAGTTATCGACCGATGCGCAATGGAAGCTCTCGGGCGAAAAAATCGACCTGCAGTTGCGCGATCTGCAGTTTGCCAATGCCGACGCCCAGGGGCAGGCACAGGTCCGCTGGCAAACCGATGACGCCGCCGCCGGCCCGCCCGCAGCCGGCGACTCGTCCGATCGCCGCTTTCCCGGCATTCTCGATCTGCAGGGCAGCCTGAGCCGTGGCGATGGCAGCCGGGTGCATCGCTACCTGCCGCTGGTGCTGGATCAGGAGGTGCGTCACTATGTGCGCGATGCGGTGCTCAAAGGACAGGTCAGCGAGGTGAAGTTCAAGGTCAAGGGGCCGGTGGCGCAGCTTCCTTTCAGCGACCCGGCCCAGGGCGATTTTCAGGTCTCGGCCAAGGTGCGAAACGGGCACTTTGTCTATGTCCCCAAATCGCTGCAGCCGCCGGGCGCCGCGCCCTGGCCGGCGCTGACCGAACTCAATGGGGCACTGGTTTTCAGCCGGGCATCGCTCGACGTGAAAGGCGCGAGCGGCAAGGTCGCTGGTTTGCCGGGCCTGCAGCTGGTCAAGGGCGATGCACGCATTGCTGACCTGATGAACGCCAGCGTCGAGGTGATGCTGGATATCAAGGGTGCGCTGTCTGATGCGCTGGGTTTTGTCAACAGCTCGCCGGTCGGCGGCATGACCGGGCAGGCCCTGGCCAAGGCGACGGCTGCTGGCGTGGCTGACTATCGCTTTCGCCTGAAGCTGCCCATCAGTGACATTGACAAGTCCAGCGTCGAGGGCAGCGTGACCCTGCCCGGCAATGATGTGAAGTTCGTGCCTGATGCGCCGCTGCTGGCCCAGATCAAAGGCGTGGTGAACGTGAGCGACAGCGGTTTCAGCGTGGCCGGCGCCCAGGCGCGGCTGCTGGGAGGCGAGGTTCGCATTGACGGCGGCATGCGCGCCCCGGCATCTGCGGCAGACAAAAAAACCAGCGTGGCCTTCAAGGCGCAAGGCAGCTTCACGGCAGAAGGACTGCGCCAGGCCAGGGAACTGGGGCTGGCTTCGCGCCTGGCTGCGCATGCCAGCGGCAGTACCGCCTATACGGCCTCGCTTCTTTTCAGGCGGGATGTGCCGGAAATCACGATTTCCAGCAGCCTGGAGGGCATGGCGCTGAGTTTGCCGGCGCCCCTGGGCAAGACGGCTGAAGCCGCGCTGCCGCTGCGGTTTGAGAGCGGGCTGGTGCCCGGCTCGATGGAGGCCGGCCAAACGCTGCAGGACCAGCTCTCGCTCAGCATCGGGCGGGTGGCGGTGATCCACTATCTGCGCGACATCAGCGGCGCACAAGCGCGCGTGATCCGGGGCAGCATCGGCGTGGGGCTGGAGCCGGGTGAATCGGTTCCTTCGCTGGACAAGGGCGTGGGGGCCAATATCAGTCTGGCGAAGGTGGATATCGATGCCTGGGAAAAAATCCTCGACGCTGCCACCGACGGCGGCATGGCGCAGGCCGTTGCTGCGCCGTCCTCTGCCAGCCCGGCAGCGGCCATGGGTTACCTGCCCAACGTGATGGCCATACGCGCCAGGGAATTGAAGGTGCAGGGACGCAGCTTGAACCAGGTGGTGGTGGGCGCCAGCCGCGAGGGCCTGAACTGGCGCGCCAATATCGATGCCGCCGAGCTCAACGGTTACATGGAGTTTCGCCAGCCCGGCGCGCAGGGCGCCGGGCGCCTCTATGCACGGCTTTCACGCCTGAGCCTGGCCGCCAGCGAGGCCAGCCAGGTGGAGGCGATTCTGGACGAGCCGCCCGCCAGCATTCCGGCGCTCGACATCGTGGTCGAGAACCTGGAGCTGCGCGGCAAGAAGCTGGGGCGGGTTGAAATTGACGCTGTCAACCGGGGTGCCACGGCGGGCGAAGGCGGCGTGCGCGAGTGGCGGCTGAACCGGTTCAATGTCATGGTGCCAGAAGCCGTGCTGAGCGCCAGCGGCAACTGGGCCGCGGCCCTGCCGGCCGGGCCGCGTGCCGGGCGCCGCCGGTCAGCGATGAACTTCAGGCTCGACATTGCCGACTCGGGCGAATTGCTCAAGCGTTTGGGCATGAATGGCGTGATCCGGCGTGGCAAAGGCAGGCTCGAAGGCCAGATCGCCTGGATCGGGTCGCCGCTGAGCCTGGACTATCCGAGCTTGAGCGGGCAGTTCAATGTGAACGTCGAGTCCGGCCAGTTCATGAAGGCCGACCCGGGCATTGCCAAGCTGCTGGGCGTGCTGAGCCTGCAGGCCTTGCCGCGGCGGCTGGCGCTGGATTTCCGCGATGTTTTTTCAGAAGGCTTTGCGTTTGACTTTGTGCGCGGCGATGTCACCATCG
>JBDSZF010000181.1:0-3351 GCA_039925285.1 Polaromonas sp. | reverse complement strand
ACCCAGACGGCAGGGGCGGCAAACAAATGCCACGACCAGCCTGAGTTGGCCATGATGTGAAAAATATCAACCTGCCCTGCAGCGCGCCAAAGCGCCGCCAGATAAGGCATGAGTCTGAACACAGAGCGCAGCACAGGCACACGGGCCACCCAGCGCGGGCGATAGGGGGCATTGACCTGAACGGTGGTGACAGTGGCACCCGCTGCGGTCAACAACTCGCCCAGTTGCCGGGTCTGGTTAGCCATGCCACCTGAGGGTGGTGGCAGCGGCCCGATCAGACCTATGTCCAGTCCAGATAGGCCGGGCAATGTCATACCGTTTCAGCCAAAGAGGCATAAACCCGGGCATAGTTGGACACACTGGCAGTCCAGTTGCGTTCGTCCTCAACAAATTGGCGCCCTGCTTCGCGCATGGCCGGCCAGCGCTCTCGAGCCGCCAAAAGACTGACCACAGCTTGCGTCAGCGCTCCAGTACTGCCTGCTTTGAACAGCATGCCGGTTTCGCCATGGCGAATCAGCTCCTTGTGGCCACCGACGTCAGACGCGACCAGTAAACGGCCCTGGGCCATGGCTTCAAGGGGTTTGAGCGGTGTGACCAGTTCGGTCAGGCGCATGGAGTGACGCGGGTAGGCCAGCACGTCCACCAGGTCGTAATAACGCTGCACCTCGGCATGCGGAACGCGGCCGGCAAAGACGACCTTGTCGGCCACACCCAGGCGCTGCGCCTGGGCCTTGAGGGCAGCGTCTTGCGGACCACCGCCGACCAGCAATACGCGCACCTTGGGCCGCTGCAGCAAGATGCCGGGCAAGGCGTCCAGCAGCAGGTCCAGCCCCTCGTAGGCGTAAAACGAACCGATGAAACCGATCACACTGGCGCCATCCAGGCCGAGCCGGGTTTTGAGCACGGCATCGGGCTGGCCGCCGGGCTCAAACGAGTCGATGTCAACCGCATTGGGAATGACGGTGACGCTGGCGGCGGGGATGCCGCGGGCCACGATGTCGCTGCGCAGGCCTTCGCAAATGGTGAACACATGCTGGGCGCGCTTGAGCGCCCGGGTTTCAAGCCAGCGGGTCAGGTCATAGCGCAGGCTGCCCTCGGAGGTGGTGCCGTGATCCACCGCGGCATCCTCCCAAAAGGCGCGCACTTCATACACCACCGGAATGCCCAGGCGCTTGCCCACGCGCAGCGCAGGCAAGGCGTTCAGCACCGGGGAATGGGCGTGAATGATGTCGGGTCGTAGCTGCCCGGCGACCTGCAGCAGGCGGTGCTCCAACTGGCGCATGAGAGCAAACTCACCGACGCCGGGCAACGGGCTGGCGGGCACGGCCGGGGTACGGTAAAAATGCCAGCCGTCGACATCCTCCTCCAGCACCTTGCAATTGATTTGCTTGGGGCTGGTGAGGTGACGGGTGACCCAGCCGAGCTTGCGCTGCTCGCGCAAAATTGAAAGCGTGCGAAAGGTGTAGCCGCTGTGCAGCGGGATGGAATGATCCAGCACATGGAGAATGCGCAGGCTCATGGGATGCTCTCCGCGACTTCAGCGCCAGACGTCACCGCCACGGGCGCGTCCACCACCTGGCGCAAGAAGGCTTCAAACATCAGCAGCGTCCACAACGGCGCGCTATGGTCGCTGGCACCGGACTGGTGGGTGTCGACCAGATGCCGCAAATAAGCGGGATTGAACCAGCCGGTGGAAACCAGCCGCTCGCCCAGCACGGCGTCGCGCACGCGTTGTTTCAGCGGGCCACGAAACCAGCGCGCAAGCGGCACAGAAAATCCCATTTTTGGCCGGTACAGCACATCGTTCGGCAGGTAGGGCTCCATCGACTTCTTGAAGATGTACTTGCCCTCCTGGCCGTTGATCTTGTGGCTGGATGGCAGGGTGGCGAGCCATTCGACCAGCTCATGGTCCATCAGAGGTTCACGCACTTCAAGGGAATGCGCCATGCTGGCGCGGTCCACCTTGGTGTTGATGTCGCCGACCAGATAGGTTTTAAGGTCCAGGTACTGAATGAGTGCCAGCGGGTCATCGGTGCCCGCCTGGGCAGCGTGACGGTTGAACACCTCCTGCGCGTTGTAGCCCGCAAGTTCGGTTTTGAAGCTTTGGCTGAACAGGGCCTCACGCATGGGGCCGCGCAGGATGGAAACGGTGTGAAAGTAGGCCTCGACCGAACTGCGGGCCAGGCCCTCAAACGTGGTCTTGGCGCGAAACATGCGCGGCGCCCAGTCGGCCTTGGGGTAGAGCTTGCCCAGCGTGCCAAACAGCGAGCCACGCATCCCCTGGGGCAGCGCGGAGCGCATCCGCTCTTCCATCAGGTGCATGCGGTAGCGCCGGTAGCCACCCATGGCCTCGTCACCGCCATCTCCCGACAGGGCCACGGTGACATGCTTGCGCGCCAGCTGGCAGACCCGGTAGGTGGGGATGGCGGAACTGTCGGCATAGGGCTCATCGTACAGGCGGGCCAGCGTGTCGATCAGGTCGAAATCGTCACTCTTGACGACTTCAAGGCGGTGGTTGGTATGGTAACGGTCGGCCACCTTCTGGGCAAAGGCGGATTCGTTGAAGGCGGGGTCGTCGAAGCCGATGGAGCAGGTGTTGACGGGCTCGGACGACAAGCCGGCCATGACCGCAACCACCGCGCTGCTGTCCACGCCCCCGGACAGAAAAGCGCCGAGCGGGACCTCGGCAATCATGCGCAAGCGCACGGACTCCTTGAGACGCAGCACCAGTTCTGCCTGGGCATCGGCTTCTGAAATAGCGTTGTCCAGGCTGAACCTGACGTCCCAATATGCCATGGGCTCAGCCAGGGGCTGGCCGCGGCGAATGGTGAGACTGTGGGCGGGCGAGAGTTTTTGGGCCTGCTTGAAGATGGTGCGCGGCTCGGCGACGTAACCCAGCGCAAAGTACTCTTCTACAGCCAGCGGGTCGATGTCGCGTCGCAGGCCGCCGTGCGCCAGGATGGACTTGAGCTCGGAGCCAAACAGCAGGGTGCCGTCGTCGAGCAGCGCGTAGTACATGGGCTTGACACCCATGCGGTCGCGCGCCATGAAAAAGGTTTGCTGCTTACGGTCCCACAGCGCGAAGGCGAACATGCCGCGAAAGCGCTTGACGCAGTCGGCGCCCCAGGATTCCCACGCGTGGACGATGACCTCGGTGTCGCTCCTGGTGTGAAACACGTGGCCGAGTGCCTGCAGCTCGGGAATGAGCTGCAGGTAGTTGTAGATTTCGCCGTTGAAGACGACGACCACCGAGCCGTCTTCATTGAACAGTGGCTGCTGCCCGGTGGCGATGTCGATGATGGACAGGCGCCGATGGCCCAGGCCCACGCCCGGCTCGATGTGCAGGCTGCC
>JBDSZF010000180.1:0-3498 GCA_039925285.1 Polaromonas sp. | reverse complement strand
CCCGGCCTGGGGCTGCTGCCGGTGGTCACCGTGTTTGATGAAGCCAAAACCGTGCAGCACCGGCAGGCCATGTTTGCCAGCGTGGGCGGGCCGTGGGCCGGTTTGTCGGGTGTTGAAGTGCAGGGCTACGAAATCCACCACGGCCAGACCGCACAGCATTCGGCCATGGCCGCTGCGGGCGACATCGCCTGTCCGGTCATGCCCGACGGCCTGGCCTGGCAAAACGCCGGGGGCAATGTGCTGGGCCTGTACCTGCACGGAATGTTTGAAGACCCGCGCGTGCTGCAGGCCCTGTTTGGCGCCGCCACGCCGACGCTGGAATCTGTGTTTGACGGGCTGGCGGACTACATCGGCCAGCATTTCGAGTCCGGCGTGCTGCAGTCGCTGATCGCGTGAGCCGCGCCGCAAAGCCCTACTGGGGCGCGCGTTTCAGCGGGCCAAAGCAGGCCTTCAGCGATTCTTCCCGGCAGACAATCAGTTGGTCTTTCTTCGGGCTGAACTGGATGAAGCGCGTGACTGGCTCGCCAGGCGCCTCATGCAGGTCGCCGGAGCAGTCTTTCTTGCCGTTGCCTTCGGTGATGGTTTCCGTCAGCCGGTAAAAGCCGAGCAGGCTGGGCATGGGCGAGACTTCGTAACGGCTTTGCGTGACTTCCTCGCCGCTGCTGCCTTGCCGTGTGCCGTTGGCGCGGTACTGCAGGCTTTCGGTGCAAGTCTTGCCCGGCAGCGTCCAGGCCCAGCTTCCGACAACAGGATGCTGGACGGGGGCTGAGGGTGCGCCTGAAGATGGACCCGCCGCCCGGAGCGATGCAAAACTGCACAGCAGCGTGAAGAAAAAGAAAAATTGGCGCAAGGTTTTGCTCCTGTTGAGGGTGTTGAGGCTGTCCGGTGGACTACTCAAGCGCCTGGGGGTTTTTGTAATGCGCAAAAATCGCATCAATCAGCGACTGTGCATAGGCCGGCAGGGCTTCATGCTCCCGGACCAGGATGTAGCGCTCGCGCACGCTCCACGGCTCGAGTAGTTCAACCAGCGCCAGTTGCATGCTGTCCTGGTTGCGCCGCGCTGCGCTCTCGGGAACGATGCCCACGCCCACGCCGGCGCCAATCATGCGGCACATGGCGTCAAAGCTGCTGAGCTGGATGCGCAGCTTGAGCGGCTTGCCGAGTTTTTCGGTCACCTGCATCAGAAATGTCTGCAGGGTGCTGCCTTGCTGCATGGCCACGGCATCCTCGTCCAGCGTTTCAGCAAAGGCAATGCGTTGGCGGCCGGCAAAGCGGTGCTGGCGCGAGGTCACCAGCACCAGCCGGTCAGTGCTGAAATGAATCGACCGCAAGCCCAGCGTGTCCACCTGGGCCGACACGATGCCGATGTCCGCGCGCCCGTCGAGCACGCCGCGCGCAATTTCTGCATTCGGTTTTTCCTGAAGGTCGATGTTCACGCGCGGGTTGTCCAGCAGAAATACCGGCAGGATTTCGGGCAGGAAGTCGGTCACGGCCGTGGTGTTGGCAAACACCCGGACATGGCCGCGCAGGCCGCCGCCGTACTCCTGCAGGTCCAGGCGCAGCTGCTCGGTCTGCCGCAGCACGCCGCGCGCGTGGTGCAAAAAAGCTTCGCCAGGCGGGCTCAGGCGCATCCCGCGCGCTTCGCGGTAAAGCAGGGGCAGCCCGGCCTGCGCTTCAAGCGCCTTGATGCGGGCACTGGCCGCCGCCAGCGACAAGTGCTGCCGGGCGCTGGCGCGGGTCAGGTTTCCTTCTTCGGCGGTGACGACGAAAAGGCGCAGGTCAGTCAGGTCGAAATGCATGCGGCGATGGTAGCGCGTTTGCGTGAGCCTTCGGAAATTCAGAAGCCAAGGTCTTGAAATGAGTGATTGTTGTGCGCGCTGGAACGCGTGATCATTCACCCATCCAAGATGAACCCCGATCATGATGACTGCAAGCAAAACCGAAATACAAGCCCGTACCCTCGACGCCGCGACTCTGGCGCATCTGCAGGGCTGGTCGGGCAAGTCCGAAACCCTGAGCGACGACATCACCGCCGCGCCGGTGCGCGGGCTGTCGGCCACGCTGGACCGCGATGATCCCGCGGCTCTGCCCGGCACGGCGCTGCCGCCGCTGTGGCACTGGCTGTATTTTTTGCCGCAGCATCGCCAGAGCGAGATCGGACCCGACGGCCACGCCCGGCGCGGCGGCTTCCTGCCGCCTGTGCCGCTGCCGCGCCGCATGTGGGCCGGCGGCCGGCTGCAATGGAGGCAGGAAAATCCCCTCGTGGTGGGCGATGCCGCCCGGCGCATCTCGCGCATCGAGTCCGTCACGCACAAGGCCGGACGCACCGGCGACCTGCTGTTTGTGCAGGTAGCGCACGAAGTCCACAATGCCAGCGGCCTGGCCCTCACGGAAGAGCACGACATCGTTTACCGCGCCGCCGCCCAGCCGGGCGACCCGGTGCCACCGCCCGTGGCTGCGGAACAAGGCGCGCCCTGGCAGCGCGAGATCACCCCAAGCGAGGTGCTGCTGTTCCGCTACTCGGCGCTGACCTTCAACGGCCACCGCATCCACTACGACCGCCAATACGTGACCGAAGTCGAAGGCTACCCGGGCCTGATCGTTCACGGACCCCTGATCGCCACGCTGCTGGTCGATCTGGTGCGCGCCCATGCGCCGGACGCGTTCATCAAGTCCTTTGACTTCAAGGCCGTGCGGCCCACCTTTGACCTGCACCCGTTCAAGCTGAGCGGCCAGCCCTCGGCCGACGGCAAGACCGTCAGGCTCTGGGCCGAGGACCACGAAGGCTGGCTGACCATGCAGGCCACGGCCGAGCTGGTTTGATTCACATTTCAACTACATAAAGTCGTCCATGATCAAAACCAAGACCGATAAATACCAGGACATCCGCGACGCGGTGCGCGCGCTGTGCGCCGAGTTTCCCGATGAATACCACCGCAAGATCGACGAGGCGCGCGGCTACCCGGAAGCCTTTGTCGATGCGCTGACAAAGGCCGGCTGGCTCGCCGCCATGATCCCGCACGAGTACGGCGGCTCGGGCCTGGGCTTGACCGAGGCCTCGGTGGTGATGGAAGAGATCAACCGCAGCGGCGGCAATTCGGGTGCCTGCCACGGCCAGATGTACAACATGGGCACGCTGCTGCGCCATGGCTCGCAGGCGCAAAAAGAGCTCTACCTGCCAAAAATAGCCACCGGCGAGTGGCGCCTGCAGTCGATGGGCGTGACCGAGCCCAGCACCGGCACCGACACCACCAAGATCAAGACCACCGCCGTGAAAAAGGACGGCCGCTACGTCATCAACGGGCAAAAGGTCTGGATCTCGCGCGTGCAGCATTCGGACTGGATGATCCTGCTGGCGCGCACTACGCCGCTGGCCGAGGTGAAGAAAAAGAGCGAAGGCATGTCGATCTTCATGGTCGATCTGCGCCAGGCCGAAAAATCCGGCATGACGGTGCGGCCGATTCCCAACATGGTCAACCACGAGACCAACGAACTGTT
>JBDSZF010000179.1:0-4299 GCA_039925285.1 Polaromonas sp. | reverse complement strand
CTGACGGCCAGGTCGGCGGCCAGGAAAGCATTCGCGGCTTCATCCTGGAAAAAGGCATGAAGGGCCTGAGCGCGCCCAAGATCGAAGGCAAGATGAGCCTGCGCGCCAGCATCACCGGCGAAATCGTCATGGACGGCGTTTTTGTCCCGGAAGAAAACCTGCTGCCCAACGTCAGCGGCCTCAAAGGTCCGTTCGGCTGCCTGAACAAGGCGCGCTACGGCATCGCCTGGGGCGCATTGGGCGCGGCCGAAGACTGCTGGCACCGTGCCCGGCAGTACACGCTGGACCGTGTGCAGTTTGGCCGCCCGCTGGCGCAAACCCAGCTGATCCAGAAAAAACTGGCCGACATGCAGACCGAAATCACGCTCGGCCTGCAAGCCTGCCTGCGCGTCGGCCGGCTGATGGACGAGGACCGGGCCATGCCGGAAATGATTTCGCTGATCAAGCGCAATTCCTGCGGCAAGTCGCTCGACATTGCCCGCATGGCGCGCGACATGCATGGCGGCAACGGCATTCACGATGAATACCATGTGATTCGCCACATGATCAACCTGGAAACCGTCAACACTTATGAAGGCACGCATGACGTGCATGCGCTGATCCTCGGCCGCGCGCAGACTGGTTTGCAGGCCTTTTCTTGATCATTGATGCCTCCAGTGCAGCTGCAGCCCACATGAGCAGCTATTCTTTTTATAGCCACTAATGGAGCTGGGCGCCCTCAAACCGCTGCTGACCAGCCTGCTGATGCCGCCCGCAGCGCCGCTGCTGCTGGCGCTGCTGGGCGTGCGGCTGGCCTGGCGCAGGAAACGCGGCGGCCTGGCGCTGGCGACCCTGTCATTGCTGGCGCTCTGGCTGCTCAGTTGCCACGGCACGGCGGTCTGGCTGGCGCGTCATGCGCTGCCGCAATTCGCACCGGTGTCGGCCACGCAACTCAAAACCCGCCAGGTGCAGGCCATCGTGGTGCTTGGCGGCGGCTTGCTGCCTGACGCGCCCGAATACGGCGGCGCTTCCCAGCCCTCGCCTTCGACGGCAGCCCGCCTGCGCTACGGCATCTGGCTGGCGCGCCAGTCCGGCTTGCCGCTCGCCTTTGCCGGCGGCTCAGGCTGGGCGGCTGACGGCATGCAGCCCGCATCAGAAGCTGAAGTCGCGGCGCGCGTGGCGCGGGACGACTATGGTTTTACCTTGCGCTGGAGCGAAGCCGCATCGCGCGATACCTCAGGCAATGCACGCCTGCTGGCGCCTTTGCTCGAGCGTGACGGTGTGCAGCGCATCGCGCTGGTCACCGATGCCTGGCACCTGCCGCGCGCTGTAGCCGCTTTTGAGCGCGCAGGCCTGGCCGTGACACCGGCGCCGACCGGTTTTATGCTTCCGGTCGAGCGCCATCTGCTGCAATGGCTGCCGTCTGCGCGCGGCCTGCTGGCCTCCCAACAGGTGCTGCGCGAATGCCTGGGCCTGGCGGTCGGGCGCTTGATGAAGGTCTGAAACAGGACGGCGGCATCGATTGATCGCGTCGGTTGACGGCTGGAGGGCTAAACGCTACATTACTAACCAGTCAGTCAGTAGTAGCCATGCAGAAAACCTCCTCCTCAAGCGACAGCACACCAGTCACCACCGCCAGGCGCGAGCGGCGCAAGCAAGCGCGCCCGGGCGAGTTGCTCGATGCGGCGCTCGACCTCTTCGTTGAAAAAGGCTTTGCCGCCACCCGCGTCGAAGAAGTCGCGGCGCGTGCCGGCGTTTCCAAGGGCACGCTGTTTTTGTACTTCCAGAGCAAGGACGAGTTGTTCAAGGCCGTGGTGCGCGAGAACATTTCGGGCCGTTTTCCGGAATGGAACGACGAGCTTGAAGCCTTTGAAGGCAGCACCATCGACATGCTGGGCGAGTGCATGACCGTCTGGTGGGATCGGGTCGGCACGACAAAAGTCGCCGGCATCACCAAGCTGATGATGAGTGAAGCCGGCAA
Source organism: Polaromonas sp. (assembly GCA_039925285.1). Classification (GTDB taxonomy): domain Bacteria; phylum Pseudomonadota; class Gammaproteobacteria; order Burkholderiales; family Burkholderiaceae_C; genus Polaromonas. The sequence continues at coordinate 2,339 of JBDSZF010000179.1, read as the reverse complement.
CTTCCCCGAAATCGCCGCTTTTTATCAGCAGGAAGTCGTCCTGCCCGGCCATTCGCTGATCCGCCGCATTCTGCAGCGCGGCATCGATCGCGGCGAATTCCGCAGCATGGACCTGGACTATGCGGTGTACAGCGTGGTGGCGCCGATGATGTTCATCATCCTGTCCCGGCATTCGATGGGGATGTGCATTCCGAACCATGTCGAACTGGATCCGGAGAAATACATCGCTTCGCAATTGAGCATCATTTTGAACGGCCTGGCCCCCCGGCCAGGCGACGCACACGCCGTCTAAAATCAGCCCTGCGCCCTATGCCCTCTTCTTCTTTCACCTCGCACAACAACAGATCCGCCATGAACTTCGAACAAGCCCGCTTCAACATGATTGAACAGCAAATCCGCCCCTGGGAAGTGCTGGACAGCCAGACTCTTTCCCTGCTCGCGGTGATGCGGCGCGAGGATTTCGTGCCGCCGGCCTGCCGGGATCTGGCCTTTGTCGATATGCAAATCCCGCTGCCACCGCAGCACAACCCCAGCCAGTGCATGCTGGAGCCCAAGGTCGAAGCCCGACTGCTGCAGGACCTGGCGGTGCAAAAGCATGAAAAAGTGCTTGAAATCGGCACCGGCTCCGGCTACATGGCCGCGCTGCTGGCGCACCGTGCGCAGCAGGTCATCAGCCTCGAAATCGAGCCTGCGCTGGTCGAAACTGCCCGCAAAAACCTGCAGAGAGCCGGTGTTTACAACGCAGAAGTCCGCCTGGCCGACGGCGCTGCCAGCCTGGCCGAAGCGGTGTCCGACAACGGCCCGCTGCGTGGCCCGTTTGACGTGATTGTGCTGAGCGGCTCGGTGGCCGAAGTGCCCGCCGCGCTGCTCGACATGCTCAAGGTCGGCGGCCGCCTGAGCGCCATCGTCGGTTTTGAACCCATGATGCGCGCCACCCTGATCACCCGCATCGGCAAGGACGCCTTGCGCACCACCCAGGCCTGGGACACGGTGGCGCCCCGGCTGCTCAATTTCCCCGAGCCGTCGAAATTCACTTTCTGAAAACCTCAATCAAGCACAAGGCCAGCCCAATGATTTCCCAACTCAATCCCTCCGACTTTGCCGCCTGGCGCGAGCGTGCCACGGCAGCGCTTGCCCCCACCACTCTTCCCGTGGTGCTCGATGTGCGTGAGCCCTGGGAAGTGCAAACCGCCTCGGTCAGGGAAGACGGCTTCACGCTGCTGACCATCCCGATGCGCGAGGTTCCGGCGCGTCTGGCCGAACTGCAGGAAACGCTGGGCGCCGATCATCCGATAGCCTGCCTCTGCCACCACGGCATGCGCAGCCTGCAGGTCGCCAACTACCTGGCGCAAAGCGGTTTTGGCGAAGTCGTCAACCTGCAGGGCGGGATCGAGGCCTGGTCACAGCAGGTCGATCCCTCGGTTGCGCGGTACTGAGCCTCGATGCTGTGAAGCCGGCTGGACTGTCATCATTTCCATCGGCTGATCCGCTCATTTCCTGATTCATCCCCACTTCTGCAAGACCCCCATGACCCTGCCAAAAAAACTGTCGGCGCACCGCTTGTCGATGTTGCCTTTGTCGGTGACATTCGCTCTGGCAGCTTTTGCGCCGTGGGCGCAAGCGCAGAGTCTGGTGGAGTTGTATGAATCGGCGCGCACTTTTGACGCGACCTACCAGTCAGCCAGGCTGCAATACGATGCCAATCTGGCCCGGGCCGAGCAGGCCAGGGCCGGGATTTTGCCCACCGCAGGGCTTTCGGCAGGCGCCTCACGGGTGGGCGTTGACAACACCACGCCATCGGTCAACACCAGCTACAACACGCAAAATGCCACGCTCAGCGCCAGCCAGCCTTTGTACCGGCCGGCCAACTGGGCCAATTACGAGCAGGGCTTCCGGCAGGTGGAGCTGGCCCGCTCCCAGCTCGAATCGGCCGGGCAGGACCTGATCGTTCGCACCAGCCAGGCCTACTTTGACGTGCTGGCGGCGCAGGACACGCTGACCTTTGTGCGGGCACAAAAAGAAGCGGTGAACGAGCAGCTGGCTTTTGCCAAGCGCAACTTTGAAGTCGGCACCTCGACCATCACCGACAGCCGCGAAGCGCAGGCGCGCTTTGACCTGGTGACGGCGCAGGAAATTGCCGCCGAGAACGACTTGCGCGTCAAGAAGCTTGCGCTTGACCAGCTGGTCGGCATCACCGGATCACAGCCCCGGCCGCTGCTGGCCCCGGTCAAGCTGCCGCCCGTGGCGCCCGCCGATGTCAGTAGCTGGGTGCAGCAGTCCGAAGCGCTGCATCCGGTCATTCGCCAGGCCCGCAGCAATGCCGAAATCGCCGACCTGGA
>JBDSZF010000178.1:0-32996 GCA_039925285.1 Polaromonas sp. | reverse complement strand
GCGCCAGCGCCACGGACACAATATGCCGCGCCTGCTGCGCCGCCAGCAGCTCTTCGGGCAGTTGCAGGTTGTTTTTGACGCTACCCGACTGGCTGCCGGCCGTGATGCGGCCGTCGGTCCAGTCGGCCACCAGGATCAAATGGCGCACCTGAGCCAGTTCGTCGGGGCTCAGGGCTTGGGGAATGCGCAGCAGCATAAGGGAAGTCTCCAAACAGAAAAGGGCATTCCGGCCGCTGGCGGGAATGCCCTGAGGTCGATTTGTCAAGTCAAGGCGAAAAGGCACACAAACTTGAGCATCCTCAGAACCTGCTGGTCAGCGTCAGGCGCACGCTGCGCTCGTCACCCGGCGCGGCAAAGCCGCGGTACAGCGTGTTGTAGTAGACCTTGTCGAACAGGTTGTCGATGTTCAGCTTGAGCGCGGTGTCCTGGCTGACGCGGTATTCGACCAGCGCATCGGCCTTGACGTAGCCTGGCGCGCGGTTCAGCGTGGTCACGCTGTTGGCTGGCTTGTTCTGGCTCACGGCCGTCAGGCCCCCGCCGATGCGCCACTTGTCGCCTAGCCGATAGGTGGTGAACAGGTTGGCCTGGCGGCTCGGGCTCAGGCCCGGGTTCTCGCCGACCTCGAGCTGTCCGGCCGGGTTCGAGCCCGCCTTGTCGATGACGGCGCGTAGCAAGCCGATGCCGGCAAACACGTCCCATTGCGGCGTGATGCGGCCGGCGACCTCGAACTCCAGCGCGTCGGTGTGGCGCCGGCCCGACAGCAGGTAGGAGTTGCTGGCCGTGTCGATGTCGGTGTTGCGCTCGTTGTACTTGTCGGTGCGCGCCAGCGCCGTGCGCAGCGACAGGTCGCCGCCAAAGAGCTCCCACTTGGCGCCGATTTCCAGGTTGCGGCTGCTCTCGGGCGCCGTGTTGGCCGACTGCGGGTCGAACTGGTAGAGGTCGCCCGAGGTGTTGAACGACGTGCCGTAGGCCGCGTAGTAGCTGACCTCTGCGTTCGGCTGGTACATCAGGCCCAGGCGCTTGCTCAGCAGCGAGTCCGAGCGCGACAGCGGCGTGTTGTTGGGCGCCGTGTTGCCGACGCGGTCATAGTCGCCGCGGAAGTTGTCCAGGCGCAGGCCGCCGACCAGCTTCCAGTGCGGCGCCAGGTCCAGCGTGTCCTGCGCATACAGGCCGAGCGTGGTGGCCCTGAAATCGGTGGCCAGTCGCTCGGTCAGGTTGCCGGCGATGCCGGCGCTGCCGGGGTTGCCCAGCGTGGTCGAGGGCTTGGGCCGGGCCAGCAGCGGGTAGGTCGAGCGGCTGGCGTTCTCCACCGCATACTCGGCGCCGATCAGCAGGCTGTTCTTGCGGCCGAACCAGTGCGCCGTGGTCAGGTAGTCGGTCTGCACGAAGGTATGGTGCTCCTGGCCGGACTTGGCGTTGGTGAAGCGCTCGACCACGCTGACGGGGCTTACGTTCAGCGCGGTCGTGCCGGCGGCAAACTTCGACTGTGTGGCCCACATCGCGCGCGCGTAGTAGCCGTCGCGCAGCGTCGTCTTCAGGCTGCTGCCGTCGGTCCAGCGGTGGGTGTGCGACAGCGTCAGCGCATCGGCCCTGTCGTTCTGAAAGTCGCTGTCCAGGCCGTACCAGTAGCGGTGGGCGGGGGAGGGCGCCGGCTGGGCGTTGAACCACTGCAAGCCCCAGTCCGGCTTGTCGTTGTAGTGCAGGTGGTAGTAGCTGATCTCGAACTCGTTGGCCGTGCCGATGCCCAGCCTGTAGTCCAGCGCCAGGCCGCGCCGGTGCGTCGACGCGCCGGCGTTGTCGCCACGCCCGTCGCCATCGGTCGCCATGGCATTGATGCGCAGGGCGGCGTCGTCGTCCAGCTTGACATTGAAGTCGCCCTGGTAGCGCTGGTAGTGGCCGCTGCCCACGGTGGCGTTGACCTCGTGCTCGGTGATCGGGCGGGCCTGCCGGCTGACCTGGTTCACGATGCCGCCGGTCGAGCCGCGGCCAAACAGCATGGACGCCGCGCCGCGCAGCACTTCCACCCGCTCGGTGTTGAACACGTCGCGGTTGTACTGGGCGATGTCGCGCATGCCGTCGAGGTAGATGTCGCCTGCCGCGCTGAAGCCGCGCAGCCGGATGTTGTCGCCGACGCGGCCGCCCTCGCCGGCCTCGAAGGTGATGCCGACGACGTTTTCCAGCGCGCTCTTGAAGCTGTCCTTGCCCTGGTCATGGATCAGCTTGTCGTTGACCACGGTCAGCGACTGCGCAATGTCCTTGGCCGGCACCGGCATCTTGCCGACGCTGGTGATGCCGCTCTGGTAGGTCTGCTCGGCGCGGTCGCGCAGGCCGGTGACGGTGACCGGGGCCAGCGCCTTGCCTTCGGCCTGCGTGGCTGGCGCCGTGCCCTGGGCCCAGCCGGACACCGAGGCTGCGAGCATCAGCGCGCCCAGCGGCAGCAGCGCCGGACTGCACGCGGGCGAGGGCAGCGGCGTGCCGCTGTGGCCGCTGTGGCCGGTGTGACCGTGGGACGGGCGCGAAGGAGACAGGTGCGCCAGATGTGCGCAGCGATGAGGGTGTGCCAAGATGGCCTCCTGAAGGGGCTCCCCCGCGTGAGGGCGGGAGCCGGGTTGCGATGAGGGATTGGCTGGCTCGGCAACGCTGGGCGGACGCGAGTTGGCTGGCTTGTAAAATTCGTTGCTTATTGTATTGTTAATGAGAACGATTCGTAATGGTTGGTTTAAAAAAACTGTTCCCTGCCTGGCGGCCTTGTCGGCCGACGGTGCCTCAGCCCGGCGCGTGGCGCAGCGAGCCGAACAGTCCGGCCGCCTCGTCCTGCGGCCCGGCCGCAAAGTACAGCGCATTGCTGTCGCCCAGGCTGGCGCCGTTGCCGAACTGCAGGCCCCACAGCCCCGGGATGGACACGCGCCCTGCCTCGGGATTGCGCAGATAGCCCAGGAAGCCGCCGCTGCGGCCGTCGAACGCCGTGATGTGGCCGCCGCCGCCAAAGTTGCCCACCAGCACGGCGCCGCCGAAGGGACCGAAGGAGGCGGGGGCGATGGCGACGCCCCAGGGCGCATTGAGATGCTTTTCATCCTGGTAGAGGCGCACCAGATGGCCGTTCAGGTCGAACTCCGCCAGGCGGCCCCGGTCCGGCACAAAGCCGCCGTTCCTTTCCTCCTCGGCGTCCAGGGAGTCCTCTTCCCCGGCCAGAAACGCGCTCGCGTCGGAGGGATCGAGGCGCGACCGGGCATAGGTCACGAACACGCGGCCGTCGATCGCCTGGATGTTGAACGGCACGAAGTCGCCCGGCCTGGCCATGCCGTTGCTGCCGCTGGCAAAGGGATTGGCGAATCCAGCGGTCGGCACCAGGCGCCAGCAGGCGTCGAACTGCCGGATCTGCGGGGCGCTGCCGAAGTCGGCCACCCACAGCGTGTCCCAGCTGTCCGGCCTGACGGCCGCGCCGAAGTACCTGTGGCCCCGTGCCGAGCCGTCAAACACCTGCTGGGCGGCGCCGTTGTGGCGCATCACGGCGCCGTTGTCCTGGCGCCGTTCGGTCCAGGCGGAGATGAAGCCGTTGTCCGTGACGAAGATGAAGCGTGCCGAGCCCTGCATGGGAACAGGCGTTGCGCTGCCGTCGGGCATGGTCTGGCGCGCGCCGGAGGCGCTGGCGGACGGATCGAAGTTGGCCGAGGTCAGCGCCGCGCCGTTGTAGGCCACGCCGGTCACATGACCCTCGGGCCCGGCCTGCGGAACGTCCACGCGGGTCAGCGGATCGACGCCGAGCTCGCGCAGGCCGGGGTCGCTGGCCTGGCGGACATCGCCCACGAACTCCCAGGACGCGCTGCCGCCGCCGACCCAGAAGTGTCCTCCGGCGCCGGCCGGGCGGATGGCGATGCCCCAGGCATCGACCATCCCGGGCAGGGTGAAACGGGCGTTGAAGCTGGCGGACGAGGCGGCCAGGTTGGCCTGCGCAAAGCGGTTCTGCGCCAGGCTGGGCGCGCTGCCGCTGCAGGCGCTCAGGAGGGCGGCGGAGCTGCCGGCCAGGATAAAACTGCGTCTTTTCATCATCGGACCTGTGAGAGATGGGTGGACAAGAGTGAAGGGGACGCGGGGCGGCTGCAGGCCGGCGCCCGCCCGGGCCCTGGACGGCCGGTGGCTTCAGGGCGGCACGTGGCTGTCCGGGCGCAGCGTGCCGCGGCCTGTGTCTGGCTGTGCCGCTGTGGCAGCCGCCGTGCCAGGCCGAGCGCGCTCAGCGCAAGCAGCGCGGCCGTCAGCAGGGCGCCGGCGAAGAGGGCCATGATCCGGGGGTAGGGCAGCACATGGTTCCAGTGCCTGGCAATCCCGAGGAAGGCCGCGAACAGCCAGCCAGTGCCCGACAGGGCGCCGAGCAGGCCCAGCCGGGCCTGCTCGCGCCAGGGCAGCGCGACCAGGGCCGCACGTTGCAGCAGGGGAAAGCCGATGCGGTGCAGCGCGATGCCGTTGAGCGTCAGCAGGCTGACCACGCTGACCTTGGCCCAGAGCTTGGGGTTGAGCAGGTAGTGGGCGCCTTCCTGCCAGTAGCCCAGCGCGACCAGCAGCGCGCCGCTGCACCACAGCGCCGCCAGGCCCAGGCTGACCACCTGCTGGGTCTCTCTGAGCTGCGCCACCATGACGGTGCTGGGCCGCCTCTGGCGCCAGCGCCAGAGGCGGTGGTCCGCGAGCAGGACGGCGCCCAGGGCAATGCAGGTGGCGAGCAGGTGGGCAAAGACGACGAGGGGTTTGAGCAGTTCAGGCATGAGAGGAATCGGAGATGAATTTGTTTCTTAATGTGAATGATAGTGATTCTTATTTGCTGTGTAGTGTAAACGAGGCGCAAGCTTGTCCTGGCGTGACGGCCTGCAAGCCTTGAGCGGGCACAAAAAACCAGCCGAAGCTGGTTGCTCGAAAAAGGGCAATAGCCCAGCCGTCGGATCAGCCGAGGTCACCCATCTGGCTCTGCAGATAGTTCTGCAGCCCGACCTTGCCGGCCAGCTCGATCTGGGTTTGCAGAAAGTCGATGTGCTCTTCGGTGTCGTTCAGGATCTCCTGCAGCAGGTCGCGCGAGACGTAATCGCGCACGCTTTCGCAATGCGCCATGCCGTCCTTGACCGTCACCTGGGCTGCTGATTCAAGCTGCAGGTCGCAATTCAGCGCTTCAAGCACGTCCTCGCCAATCATCAGCTTGCCCAGATCCTGCAGGTTGGGCAGCGCGTCGAGCATGAAAAGGCGGTCCATCAGCCGGTCGGCATGCTTCATCTCGCCGATGGATTCCTCATATTCCTTCTTGGCCAGCTTGTCCAGGCCCCAGTGCTTGAACATGCGGTAATGCACGAAATACTGGTTGATGGCCGTCAGCTCGTTTTTGAGCTGCGCCTGCAGGTAAGCAATGACTTGTGCGTCGCCTTTCATGGGGAATCCTTGGTGGGTTGAAGTAGAGCGTATTGTGGATAAGCTTGCGGCATCAGGCAAGTCAAGGCCAAACCCGGCCTGTTTTGCATGAAAATGCCGCCATGAGCAGTTTGCAACACCTTCGAATCAAGATGTATAAAACCGTTGCGCGGCAACTCCACGGCGTCGTACCTTGCTGGGTCTGCGGCGAACATGTCACGCCCGAGGCGGCGACGCTGGAGCACATCCAGGCGCTCAGCGACGGCGGCAACAGCCATGCAGAAAACCTGGCCATCAGCCATGAGGTCTGCAATGGCCAGCGCCATGCGGCAGGCCGGGTTCCTGCATCCGCCACAGCGCCGGGGCAGGTACAACGGCGGCAGGTCGCGAATCTGGACCGAATTCTTCCTGCGGCAGCAACACTGGCAGGTGCTGGATAAGCGCCTTGCTTATTGCCGCATCGGCAAGCTCAGCTATGGAAATAGTAGTATCCGTTCATGACATCCAGCCCGCCCCCAGCCCCCGCTACAGAATTCAAGCCCGCCGGTTTCCTGCCGCCAGACGATCCGTTGCGCGCCACGCTGCACAACGAAGTCCATGCCCGCCCGCCCGCCCGTGTACGGCTGCCGGCGCTCATCGTCCAGGTGGCCGTGCTCAATGCGGGCATCACGCGCGAGCAGGAGTGCGCGCATCTTCGGCAACTGACAGGCCAGGCCCTGCTGCCGCTGGAGCGCCTTCACGGCAACTTTCTGCGCCTGCCCTGCGGCAGTTACACCGTCAAATGGGAGCGGCATACCGAATTCACCCGCTATTCCATCGTGCAGGTGCTTCCTGATGCCGCCCTGCTGGGGGTGCAGGAGCCCGAATTGCTGTCCAGTCTGGCGGTCGCGCCCGAATGGCTGCGCGGCATTCCGGGACGAACGGTGTCGGCTATCCAGCTGGTCATGGTGGAGGCGACGCTGCACGATGAAGTCGCGCTGATGCGCCAGGCGCAGGACTGGTTCGGCGGCCGGTCGGTGATTGCATCGCAACTGGGCCACGGGCATTCGTGGGCGGTGACAGACTTTCAGATCGGCGCCGACGGCTTTGAGCGCATGCTCGTGGTTGCTGCGCCCGGCACCACCGAAAGCCGCGCCGGCCGCATTTCGCAGCGGCTGCTTGAGGTTGAAATCTATCGCCTGATGGCCTTGCGCGGCCTGCCTGTGGTCAAAAAACTGGCGTCCATGCTGTCAGAAGCCGAAAGCGCGCTGGCCGACATCACGGCGCGGCTTGAAAACAAGTCAGCCTCTGACCAGGAACTGCTCGATACCCTGGTGTCCCTGGCCGCGCGGGTGGAGCGCGCCACCGCCGAGCATATCTACCGTTTCTCGGCCACCCGGGCCTACAACACGCTGGTCGGCCAGCGCCTGACTGAACTGCGCGAAAAACCGATTTCCGGCACCCAGACCCTGAGCGAATTCATGCAGCGCCGGCTGTCGCCCGCCATTGCGACGGTGGCCGCCACAGCGCAGCGCCTGAGCTCACTGTCGGAGCGGGTGACGCGCACCAGCGCCTTGCTGCGCACCCGGGTGGACATTGCCACCGAAACCCAGAACCACCTGCTGCTGGAAAAACTCACGCGCGGGCAGGAGCTGCAACTGCGCCTGCAGTCCACGGTGGAAGGCCTGTCGATTGCCGCCATTTCGTATTACGTGATCAGTTTGCTGCTCTACGGCGGCAAGGCCGCCAAGGCGACCGGCGCACCGGTGAACCCTGAAATGCTGGCCGGTGCGCTGATTCCGCTGGTGCTGTGGGTGGTGTGGCGCAACATACGGCGCATCCATGCCACGCTGAACGTAGGGCATTGAAGAACGCCTTGCCCTGTATTCCCGAGCATTGCTCCTTCCCCTTTTGGGGGAAGGCTAGGATGGGGGCCGGCGGAGGCTGCACGAAAATCGCTGCTTGAGGCCATGACTGGCCCTGGAAATCGTGGCTGGACGGCTGGCCTGGATGACCGCTGCAAAGAGCCCCCATCCCAACCTTCACCCAGCGGGGGAAGGAGGAACACGGGGTGTCAGGCTTTCCTATTTCATCAGCTCCAGCAAGCGGTCCAGCCCGCCCTCGTTGATGGCGACCATCGCCTGTTCGCGCACTTTCGGCTTGGCATGGTAGGCCACTGACAGGCCGGCCGCGCCCATCATCGGCAGGTCGTTCGCGCCGTCGCCCATGGCAATCGCCTGCAGCGGGTTGATGCCCAGCTGGCCGCAGGTTTGCAGCAGCATCCGGCGTTTTTCCTCGCCGTCACAGATGTCGCCCCAGGGCTGGTCCACCATGCGCCCGGTCAGCACGCCATCCTCGATTTCGAGCACGTTCGAGCGCGTGAAGTCGATGTCCAGCATGTCGCGCACGCGGTCGGTGAAATAGGTGAAGCCGCCGCTGACCAGCAAGACCTTCATGCCCGCGTCCTTGCAGGCCCTGACCAGTTCGGCCGCGCCCGGGTTGAGCTTGAGGCGCTCGCGGTACACCTCGTCCATGCTGGCGACGCTCACGCCCTTGAGCAGCGCCACGCGCCGGCGCAGGCTGTCCTTGAAGTCGGTGATTTCGCCGCGCATGGCCGCCTCGGTGATGGCCGCGACCTCGGCCTTGCGGCCCACGGCATCGGCGATTTCATCGACGCATTCGATGTTGATGAGGGTCGAGTCCATGTCGAAGGCGATCAGCCTGAAGTCGCTCAGTTTCAGGTCGGGCGTGGCGATGTTGATGACGAGGCCGGGGGAGTGTTCTATGGGGTTCATAAATCGGTTTACTACTGTTTTGCTAGCTGCTAGCACACGGCTGGTATGCGCTAGAGGCCTGTTTCTTATAAATTTTGATCCGCTGACTGCATTGCTTTCATTCAGGCAATGGCTTGCAGTCCTTTTTTTTGAATCACCGTCAACAAGCGCAGCGCGGGGCCGCCAGGTTTCTTGACGCCGCGTTCCCAGTCGGAAACCAGATTTCTGGAGACGTTCAGGTAACGGGCAAAAACGGGCTGCGATATGTGTTCACGCTGTCGAAGCAGCCGGATGTCTTCGGGGCTCAGTTCTTCCACGGGCGTCAGGCACGCCGCGTCAAACTCGCGCATGGTTTGCTTGTTGACGGTCCCGGCTTCATGCAGCGCCTCCATGGTTTCATGAATGGCCGCGAAAGCATCGCTGCGGTATTTTTTAGTCATCGTGTGTCACCTCTTCAAACTGTCCGTTTGCAACAAAACCATTGAGTTCGGCATCCGTCAGGGCCAGCACATGCTTGGCCATTTTCTTGAACTGATCTTCTTCATCCGCGCGAATATTGCCGAGTTCGCTTTTTGGAAAACCATAGACAAAGAACGCTTTATCGTCTTTGCGGAAAAGAATGATGCTGCGGTAACCCTTGGACTTGCCTTCTCCTGAACGGGTAATACGCTGTTTGATAACGCCGCCGCCCAGGTCCGCATCAATCTGTCCTTTTTCAGCTCGCTCTATGGCGCCACACAATGCAGTGGCCGGAATTCGTTCCTTGCGGGCAAAACGGGAAAACCACGCATTTTTGAAAACTTTCAAGTGCAGAACTTTCGGATGAGAAACTATATTTTATAACACAAGGTGTTATGTATTTTGCGCCTTGTCAAGGTGAAGCTTTCTCCGGCCAGCGATTGGAGTTTTGACGACGGGCGATATTTGCTATTGTTTTATTAGTTTCTTGCGCGCGTGCAGACTGAGCCAGCGACTGATTTTGATTGAAATGGCCGGATTTCTGCGGCGTGGGGAGTCGGCGAGTAATCGACTGCTTTTCAAGCCGCGAGCCCGGCGGTTTCCGCCTTTGGCTGGCCCAAACTCCGCAGCACATCGCGCACCATCTGCGCCCGGTCTTTCGCTTCCGGCAGGGCGCGCTCGATGCGCAGCTTGTCGTTGCCGGCCAGCCTGATGTGCTTGTTTTTCTGGATCAGATGGATGATGGCCATCGAATCAATCGGCGGGTCTTTCTTGAAGGTGATGGTGATGGCGCTAGGCGCGGCATCGACCTTGACCACGCCATAGGGCTTGGCAATCACGCGCAGGCGGTGCACGTCGATCAGTGTCTGCGCCTGCGCGGGCAGCTTGCCGAAGCGGTCAACGATTTCTTCGAGCAGGTCGTCGATCTGTTCGGTTTTCTTGGCGGTGGCCAGTTTTTTGTAGAACGACAGGCGCAGATGCACATCGCCGCAGTAATCGTTCGGCAGCAGCGCCGGCGCGTGCAGGTTGATTTCAGTCGTCACGCTGAGCGGCGCCAGCAGGTCAGGCTCGCGGCCGGCCTTGAGCGAGGCGACGGCTTCGCTGAGCATTTCGTTGTAGAGCTGAAAGCCGATTTCCAGCATGTTGCCGCTCTGGTTTTCGCCCAGCACTTCGCCGGTGCCGCGAATTTCCAGGTCGTGCATCGCCAGGTAAAAGCCGGAGCCGAGTTCTTCCATTTGCTGGATCGCGTCAAGCCGCTGGCTGGCCTGCTTGGTCAGGCCTTCGAGGTCGGGCACCATCAGATAGGCATAGGCCTGGTGATGGCTGCGGCCGACGCGGCCGCGCAGCTGGTGCAGCTGCGCCAGGCCGAACTTGTCGGCGCGGCTGATCAGGATGGTGTTGGCGCTGGGCACGTCGATGCCGGTCTCGATGATGGTCGAGCACAGCAGGATGTTGTAGCGTTGCGCGACGAAGTCCTTCATGACCCGCTCCAGGTCGCGCTCGGGCATCTGGCCGTGGGCCACGGCAATGCGCGCTTCGGGCAGCAGCGCTTCGAGTTTCTGGCGGCGGTTCTCGATGGTTTCGACTTCGTTGTGCAGAAAGTAAACCTGGCCGCCGCGCTTGAGTTCGCGCAGCACGGCCTCGCGGATCACGCCGTTGCCTTCGCTGCGCAAAAAGGTCTTGATGGCCAGCCGGCGCTGCGGCGCGGTGGCGATCACGCTCAAATCGCGCAGTCCTTCGAGCGCCATGCCCAGCGTGCGCGGAATCGGCGTGGCGGTCAGCGTGAGCACATCGACTTCGGCGCGCATGGCTTTCATGGCCTCCTTGTGGCGCACGCCAAAGCGGTGTTCCTCGTCAATGATGAGCAGGCCCAGCCGCGCAAACTTCACGTCCTGGCTCAGCAGCTTGTGCGTGCCGACCACGATGTCAACGGTGCCGTCGGCCAGTCCCTTGATGGCGGCGGTGATTTCCTTGCCCGAGCGGAAACGGCTCATCTCGGCGACCTTGACCGGCCACTTGGAAAAGCGATCCACCAGCGTCTGGTAATGCTGCTCGGCCAGCAGCGTTGTCGGCGCCAGCAGCGCCACCTGCTTGCCGCCGGTGATGGCGATGAAGGCGGCGCGCAGCGCGACTTCGGTCTTGCCAAAACCCACATCGCCGCAGACCAGCCGGTCCATCGGGCGCGGGCTGATCATGTCCTGGATCACCGCATGGATGGCGGCGCGCTGGTCGGCGGTTTCGTCAAAGCCGAAATCGTTGGCAAAGATTTCATAGTCGCCGGGCGAGTAGCGGAAGGCATGGCCTTCACGCAGGGCGCGCCTGGCGTAAATGTTGAGCAACTCGGCGGCCGAATCGCGAATCTGCTCGGCGGCCTTGCGCCTGGCCTTTTCCCACTGGCCGCTGCCCAGCTTGTGCAGCGGCGCTTCGTCGGCACTGACGCCGGTGTAGCGGCTGATCTGGTGCAGCTGGCTGACCGGCACATAGAGCGTGGCCTTGTCGGCATATTCGAGGTGCAAGAATTCCTGCAGCAAGGGCGAGCCGTCCGGGGATTTTTCGCCCAGATCAAGGTTGATCAGCCCCCGGTAGCGGCCAATGCCGTGGGCGCTGTGCACCACCGGGTCGCCGACGTTGAGTTCGGACAGGTCCTTGATCAGCGCTTCGACATCGCTGACCTGCTCCTGCCGCTTGTTGCGGCGGCGGGTGGTGACGCCGGCGGCAAACAGCTCGGTCTCGGTGACGAAATCGATGCTTTCTTCGAGCCAGCTGAAACCGGTGTTCAGCGCTGCGGTGGCAATGCCGATTTTCTCAACGCTGGTCTGGAAGTCTTCGAGCGAATCGAATGCGGGCGGGCTGATGTTGCTGGCGCGCAGGAAGTCGAGCAGGCTTTCGCGCCGGCCATCGCTTTCGGCCAGCACCAGCACGCGGTGGGCGGTGTTGCGGGCATGGCCCTTGAAGCGGGCCAGCGGGTCTTCGGCGCCACGCACGACGGCCATGGCGGGGAGGGTGTCGAATTGCGCAGCCGGGGATGCGGATGCGGAGAGGCTCCCACCCCGGCCCTCCCCCAGCGGAGGGAGTAAAGCGGGTATTGTTCCCTCCCCCACTGGGGGAGGGTTGGGGTGGGGGCTGCCCCCGCGTAGCGCCAGCTGGGCGTAATCGTTGGCGCGCGCGTAAAACTGCTCGGTGCTCAGGAACAGCGACTCGGGCGGCAGCGCCGGTCGGTCGGGCGCATCCTTGACCAGCCGGTAGCGGTCTTTCGTGTCCTGCCAGAAGCGCTGGAAAGCCGGCTCGAGGTCGCCATGCAGCACCACTGTCGCTTGCTTGCCGAGATAGTCGAACACGGTGGCGGTTTCTTCAAAAAACAGCGGCAGGTAATACTCGATGCCGGCCGTGGCAACGCCGTTGCCCATGTCTTTGTAGATGCGGCTTTTGGTCGGGTCGCCTTCGAGCAGTTCGCGCCAGCGGTTGCGGAATTTGGCGCGCGCGTCATCGTCCATCGGAAACTCGCGGCCCGGCAGCAGCCGTACTTCAGGCACCGGGTAAAGGCTGCGCTGGCTGTCGGGGTCAAAGGTGCGGATGCTGTCGATTTCGTCATCGAACAGATCGACCCGGTAGGGCACCAGCGAGCCCATGGGGAACAAATCAATCAGGCCGCCGCGCACGGCGTATTCGCCGGGGCTGACCACCTGCGTCACATGGCTGTAGCCGGCCAGCGTGAGTTGGGCCTTGAGCTTGGCTTCATCGAGCTTTTGCCTGACCTTGAATTCAAAGGTGTAGCCGGCCAGAAAGCTCGGCGGCGCCAGCCGGTAGAGAGCGGTGGTGGCCGGCACGATCACCACGTCGGCGCCGGTTTCCTTGTCGCGCTGCTGGATGCGCCACAGCGTGGCCAGCCGTTCGCTGATCAGATCCTGGTGCGGAGAAAAGGCGTCGTAGGGCAGGGTTTCCCAGTCGGGAAAAAGGGCGCAGCGCAGCTCGGGCGCAAAAAACGCCATCTCGTCCATCAGGCGCTGGGCCGTGGCGGCGTCTGACGTGATGATGGCGGTGAGTTTGCCGGCGGCTTTCTCGCGTTGCCCGAGGCGGGCCAGCAGCAAGGCATCGGCGGAGCCAGTGGGCTGGGGCAGGGTGTAGCGTTTGCCGGTCACGAGTGAAGGAAGGTGCATCGGCCTGATTTTAGAATCTATGATGAAGTGATGATGAGAAGCCCAGCCGAAAACCGTTCCAGCCCCCGTTTTTTTGTACTGATTCCGTGCGCCGGGCAGGGCAGCCGGGCCGGGCTGCTTGCGGGCCAGACCAAGCAATACCAGGAAATTGCCGGCCAGGCGATGGTGCTGCATACGCTGGCGGCATTCCTGTGCGTTTCCCGCGTGGCCAGGGCGCTGGTGGTGGTGGCGCCGGGTGACCGGTTTTTTGAGCCGATGACGGACAAGTCGTTTGACGTGGCCGCGTGTGGCGGCGCCAGCCGGGCCGAGAGTGTGCGCAATGGACTGGACGCCCTGCGCCAGGCCGGCGCTGAAACTGACGATTGGGTGCTGGTTCACGATGCGGCCCGCTGCCTGGTCACGCCTGATCAGATCAACCAGCTGATGAATGCTTGCCAGCATGATGCGGTGGGCGGCTTGCTGGCGCATAAATTGCCCGACACGCTCAAGCAGGAGGCGAATGGCCGTGTTGCCGGCACGCTGGACCGCAGCGACAAATGGCTGGCGCAGACGCCGCAGATGTTTCGCATCGGCCTCTTGACGCAGGCGCTCGATGGCGCTGAAAGCGTGGGAAGGTCCGTCACCGACGAGTCCAGCGCCATCGAAGCCTTGGGCCTGGCCCCCAGACTCGTGGCGGGCAGCGCGCAAAACTTCAAGGTCACTTACCCGGAGGACTTTGCGCTGGCCGAAGCAATCTTGCTGAACCGGGTTCGCGTGGCTTGAATGCCGCCACCCGCCATCCCCCCACTTTTATCCAACGAAAGCCCGATGTCATGAATTCCGTTCCCTTCGCTCAACGCCCCCCTTTCCGTATTGGCGAAGGCTGTGACACGCATGCCCTGGTTCCCGGGCGCAAGCTGATTCTGGGCGGTGTCGAGATCGCCCACACGCTGGGCCTGCTCGGCCATTCGGATGCCGATGTGCTGCTGCACGCGATCATCGACGCCTTGCTGGGCGCGGCGGGGCTGGGCGATATTGGCAGCCATTTCCCGGATACCGATGCGCGTTTCAAGGGCGCGGATTCGGTGGCGCTGCTGCGCGAGACCGGCCGGCTGCTGGCTGAACGTGGGCACCGCATCGGCAACATTGACAGCACCGTGGTGGCCCAGGCGCCCAGGCTGGCGCCGCATATTCAGGCGATGCGTGTGCGCATTGCCGCGGCGCTGGGGCTGCCGGAAGATCGGGTCAACGTCAAAGCCAAGACGGCCGAGAAACTGGGTCCGGTCGGCCAGGGCTTGAGTCTGGAAGCGCGGGCAGTCGTCCTGCTTTATTAACCCCGGCGCAGCTTGATATGGGCAGCCAGTCCGCCTGAGCTGGTGTTGGAGAGGCTGAACATGCCGCCCATGCGGAGCACTGTTTTTTCGACAATTGCCAGGCCCAGGCCGGCCCCCGTGGCGGCGGTGCGGGCGGCATCGCCCCTGAAAAACGGATTCGTGAGTCTGGACAGAACCTCTGGTGCCACGCCTTTGCCGTGGTCACGCACCTTGATGAGTACCCAGGAGTCGTAGGCCTTGGCGGCAATATCGACCCGCGTCATGCCGGTGTCGTCCGATTTTCCGTAGCGCCTGGCGTTTTCCAGCAGATTGGAAATGATGCGGGAAAGATCGACCTCGTCGGCCAGCACCTTGATGCTCTCGGGAATATTCACCGATACCCGCATGTCGGGGTAATCGGCCACTGCATACACTGCAGCATCAATCACCTCATTGAGCGATACCGGCTCCAGGTGCGCCGGTTCGGGGCGGGCGTAGTCCAGGAATTTGTCAATGATCGCGTCAAGCTGGGCGATGTCGGCGACCATGTGCTCACGGGCATCCGGGTCTGCCACGCTCATCTCGGTTTCCAGGCGCAATCGTGCCAGTGGGGTGCGCAGGTCATGGGAAATCCCGGCCAGCATGACCACGCGGTCCTGCTCGATTTTGGAGAGTTGCGCGGCCATGCGGTTAAAGCCGATATTGACTTCGCGTACTTCGCTGGTGGCCACTTGCTCGTCGAGCCGGCTGGCATCGAAGTCGCCATCGCGCATTCGGCTGGCTGCAAACGACAGTTGTTTGAGCGGCTGGTTGATCAGGCGTGCAATCACAGCAGCTCCCGCCAGCGACAGGGCAACTGCCACCATGAGCCAGATCGCCCAGGTGCTGGTGCGCGATGGCCCGAGCCGGGACGTATCTGTCAATAACCAGTAGGAATCGCCCTCGATTTCAAAGCCGATCCACAGCCCTTGTTGACCGTTGACATTGTCGGCAACCACCGTGCCTTTGCCGATCCGGCTCGTGATTTCGTTGGCGATGCGGTCACCGAATTCTTCACTGACAAAAGGTTCGAATTTGTCCTTGGGTTCACGCGGCACGATGCGAACATGCTCCTCGTCAGCCAGTGTCTTGATGAGCGAGACGCGTGCGATGGCGTCCGAATAGCGCAGCGCGGCCCGGGTCAGATTGACCAGCGTGGCCACTTGCTGCGCGCTTTGAATGGCGCGAGGCTCGGATTCCAGGGTGCGGAAGGTTTGCAGCCAGGCCAGGATGGAGCCGAACAGCAGCAGTGCCAGAAAGAAAAAAGTCCGCCAGAACAGGTTGATGCCCCGGCGCGGTCGTGATTCCAGTGGCGCCGGAGCGGTTTCCAGCGGGGACGATTGGGTGGATTGCATGGCAGGCAGTGAGGCGAACTTCAGGATTTGGAAAGTGTACGGGGATGAAGTGCTTCACCCTGGGGCGATGACAGCGCGATGCCCACCCCCGTCAGCAGCTTGCCGGTCTCTTCCGGGCCCGTGCTGCGCTTGCATACAGTGTTGTACGTAGAAGCTTAATTGTTGCCGTCCGGCACGAATACATAACCAATGCCCCAGACGGTCTGAATGTAGCGGGGCACGGCTGCGTCAGTTTCGATCAGCTTGCGAAGGCGCGACACCTGCACGTCCAGACTTCGGTCAAAGGGTTCGAACTCCCTGCCGCGCGCCAGTTGCGCCAGTTTTTCGCGCGAAAGTGGCTGGCGCGGGTGGCGCACCAGGGTTTTGAGCATGGCAAATTCGCCAGTGGTCAGCGGCAGTTCCTCACCATTTTTTTGCAGTGTCCGCAAACTCATGTCAAAGGAAAACGGACCAAAGGTGACCACTTCCTGGTCGCTGGATGGCGCACCGGGCACCTCGGCAGTCGGCCGGCGGCGCAGCACCGCATGGATGCGGGCCAGCAATTCACGTGGGTTGAAGGGTTTGGCCAGATAGTCGTCGGCTCCCACCTCCAGGCCGACGATGCGGTCAACATCTTCGCCCTTGGCCGTCAGCATGATGATGGGCGTGCGGTCATTGGCAGCGCGCAGGCGCCGACAGATCGAAAGACCGTCTTCGCCGGGCATCATCAGGTCGAGCACGATCAGGTCAACGGCGTCTCGCAGCATGATGCGGTTCAGTGCCTTGCTGTCTTCGGCAAGGATCACGTCAAAACCCTCTTGGGCCAGGTAGCGGCGCAACAGGTCGCGGATACGTGCGTCGTCATCCAGAATGAGGATTTTGTCGGCACGGGTAGGGGTTTGAGCTTGGTTCATGATGGACCGTTAATTTGTAACAGAGCCATTTTGATGGCTGGAAGTGGGGAATGTCTCTTTTTCTACTCAAAAGCACTTTTTATTACAACACTTTCGAATGAAAGCGTGTGGCTAAAACAAGGCATGCCAAGCCTGTTCAGCGTTCATGCTGCCCTGAAAGAAGAGGCTGGCGTAAAGCGCCAGCCCTTGAATGGAGATTGCGCCGGGCGGGCTGTTTTACAAGCTAAATGTCCGTTAAATCACTGATTTCTCCCTCTTTATGCTACCGTGCCCCAGTCTCTGATGAGACGCGAACCAGGGCGCAGCTTTGCGAGGCTGGGCTTGAATGGATCAGGTTTCTGAAAACCTGAAGGCCTGCTTTTTTATGATTTCTCGAAAGGTATACCTTTGATACGTACGACTAAGTTGATAGCTGCTTGCGTGTTGGCTGCTTTTGCGGCAGGCGCTTTTGCGCAGAACATGCCGCGTGATCTGCTGCAAAACGTGGCTCAGCTTTCCGCCAGTGCTTCGGTAGAAGTGCAGCAGGATTTGCTGTCAATTTCGCTGAACACGACACGCGACGGTAGCGATGCCGGCACGGTGCAAACCCAGCTCAAGCAGGCGCTCGACACTGCGCTGGCTCAGGCGAAACAAGCTGCATCGCCGGGGCTGATGGATGTCCGGACCGGCAATTTCAGCCTGTATCCGCGCTATGGCAAGGACGGCAAGATCAACGGCTGGCAAGGCTCGACCGAACTGGTGCTCGAAGGCAGGGATTTTCCGCGCATCACCAGCACGGCCGGCAGGATTCAGAGCCTGACCATGGGCAATGTCAGTTTTGGCTTGAGCCGTGAGCAACGCGTGAAAGTCGAGGGCGAGGCCCAGGCCCTGGCGATTGAGCGTTTCAAGGCCAAAGCCGCAGAAGTTTCAAAAAGCTTCGGCTTTGGCGGCTATACCCTGCGGGAAGTGTCCATCAATGCCAACGACCAGGGCCACACACCGCGCCCACGTGTCATGGCGATGAGTGCCAAATCCGACATGGCCGAGGCTGCCGTTCCAGTCGAGCCCGGCAAAAGCACGGTGCTGGTCAATGTTTCCGGATCGGTACAGATGACGCCGCAGCCCGCTCGTTAATGAAGCCTTGACTTTGAAGCGACCGGTTGCTGCATGCGCTCAATGCGCGATCGAGTCAAGCGCCTTGCCGATTGGCCCCTCCGGGCGAAATAAGTTTCAGGCTGCGGCGCGGCGGATTCTTCGGGCAATAAAGCGGGTCCGCAGATGGTCATAGGTCCAGTTGAAGACAAAGGTGTAGGGCAGGAAAAACAGCGCAATGCCGATGTCCAGCACAAAAGCGTCCCACAGGCCAATATCCAGCCACCAGGCGGCCAGTGGCACAACCGCCAGCAGTAGTCCCACTTCAAAAATGAGGGCATGAATGGCGCGCGCCACCAGCGTGCGATCAAAGCCCAGGCGGCGTTGCGCCTGATCGAACATGGCGTTAAATACCATGTTCCAGCTCATCGCGACCAGGGAGATCATCAACGTCAGCAAGCCAATATGTCCGAGCGAATAGCCCAGCAGCCATGCGCCCAGCGGCGCGCAAATGGCAATTGCCAGCACCTCAAATCCGAGTGCATGGAAAAAACGTTCTCGGACTGATTTGTGGGGATGCATGTGGCGGGTTTGGGATTCTGCAAGGCGGTGAGGGATGACGCTGCATTTTCGTTCATGGCTGCTGTGCCCCGGAACTGGGCACGGAACAATGACGAATGAAATACAAAGGCCTGCAAACCAGTGGTTTGCAGGCCTTTATGAGGGAGGCGCTGTCAAGCGTTTGAAGCGTTCAGAAGCGGTAGCGCAAGCCCACGGTGGTGGCGTTGACGCGGTCTTTGTTGCCACCCGCAAATTTCAGTTTGTGTTCGTCGTACTGCAGCACGGCCGACAGTTGCGGGTTGAACACATATTCGGCGCCCAGGCCATAGGACACGCCAAAGCCGGTTTCCTTGCCGGATGCTACGCGCGAACCCGGCAAGGCTGATACCTCGGTCCGGCCATAGGTGGTGCCCAGTTTGCCGAGCAGGTTGAATGACGGGCTGATCGGCGCTCTGCCGACCAGGCTCAGGTTGAAGCCTTGTGCCTTGG
This sequence comes from Polaromonas sp., assembly GCA_039925285.1. GTDB lineage: Bacteria > Pseudomonadota > Gammaproteobacteria > Burkholderiales > Burkholderiaceae_C > Polaromonas. The sequence goes on along the minus strand of JBDSZF010000178.1, from coordinate 14,539 downwards.
TGCGGCCACCAGCCCGGTCAATCTTGCCGAAGTTGGTGTAGCCCACTTCGAGGCCGAAGTTGGGATGGAAAAAAGTGCCGGTGTAGATGTTGTACGCCGTATCACTGTCGTCCGACGAAAACAGGCCGGAACCATTGCCAACCGAGTAATTGGACCGGCCGAGATTCAGTCCTACATAACCTGCACCTGGTGCATAAAGCGAATAGTTGGTGCTGGGAGTGCTCTGGGCTTGCGCGCCGGCTACTGCGGTGAGTGCCGCAATAGCCAGAACGGTTGCTGAAAAAGTCCGGTTCAATAATTTCATGGTTCTTCCTTCGTTGAGTGAAGCGGAAAAGAGTGTCTTATCACAGACGTCTTTGTTTGCATACCTTAACCAGTTTAGGAGCTTCTATAGATGCGGCCATGAGTGCAAAAAGTAATTTTGTGTAGGATAAAAGGAATTGTCTCTAATTTGCTAGAGTTCCCTGAATGTCAAAGGTTTCAGCCTTTACAGTTCAGTGTTTTACTGATAAATGGGCAATGCGCGGGGGTTGAATGCTGCTGCTAAAGTCGGGTCATGCAGCTCATCACCCATCTTCCTGGCAGCAGTGCTCTGGTTCTTGATTCGCCGCACAGCGGAGTCGCTTATCCGCCGGATTTCCTGTACAGCTGCGACATGTCAACCTTGCGCCGTGCAGAGGACACGCATGTCGAAAAACTATATGACTTTGCGCCCGCCCTGGGGGTGCACTGGATTGAAGCGCATTTCCCGCGCAGCTACCTGGATGCCAACCGCAACTTCACTGAAGTGGATGTTTCGCTGCTGGACTCTCGCTGGCCTGACCCGGTGGAAACCGATCCCCGGATACTCTCCAAGGTGCGGCTCGGCAAGGGGCTGATGTGGCGCACCACGGACGATGGCATCCCCATTTATGCGCGCAGGCTGTCGGTGAGCGAAGTGCAATCGCGCATTGCGCAATGCTGGAAACCCTACCACGCAGCAGTGGCTCAGGCGATTGATCTGGCCCATGCCAGACACGGCTACAGCATTCATGTCAACTGCCACTCCATGCCTGCTATTGCATCCAGCCATGCCACTGAATATCCGGGCGAGGCGCATGCCGATTTTGTGCTGGGCGACCGAGACGGCAGCACAGCCAGCGCCGCCTTGTCGAGCCTGGTGTGCGAACACCTGAGCGCGCTGGGCTATCACGTGGCCTACAACCACCCCTACAAAGGCGTGGAACTGGTGCGGCGCTACGGCAACCCGGCAGTGCATCGACACAGCATTCAACTGGAAATCAACCGAAAGCTCTACATGAACGAAGAGACGCTGGCGCTGACGCCGGGTTTTGACAAATTGAAGGCGCATCTGCGTTCGTTGGTCGAACTGCTGCTCAAAACCAATCCCCGGCTGCTTTGACAGCAGCCGGGGACTTCCGGGTATTTGAAGGGACGAAGTCGAGGCGTTTTTTTTGAATGGCCGGCGGCTTATTGGGCGGCCCAGCCGCCATCCATATTCCAGGCCACGCCACGAACATTGGCGCCGGCCGGCGAGCAGAAAAACACCGCCAGCGCACCGAGTTCTTCCGGCGTGGTGAACTGCTGCGAAGGTTCCTTTTCACCCAGCAGTTGCTGCTTGGCCGCTTCATTGCTGATGCCGGCTGCCTTGGCCCGGTCATCAACCTGTTTTTGCACCAGCGGCGTCAGCACCCAGCCCGGGCAGATGGCGTTGCAGGTGACGCCCGTGGTTGCGTTTTCCAGCGCGGTGACTTTGGTCAAACCCACCATGCCGTGCTTGGCCGCAACATAGGCTGATTTTTCAGCGGAGCCGACGAGCCCATGCACAGAGGCGAGATTGATGATGCGGCCCCAGCCCTTGCCGTTGTCGGCGGCCTGCATGGCCGGCAGCGCCAGGCGTGTCGCATGAAAGGCGCTGCTCAGGTTGATGGCGATGATGGCATCCCACTTTTCAACCGGAAAATTTTCAATCCGGGCGACATGCTGGATGCCCGCGTTGTTGACCAGAATATCGACCTGACCAAACTCGGCGGCGGCAAACTTCATCATGTCCTCGATCTCGCCTGGCTTGCTCATGTCGGCGCCGTGGTAGGCGACTCTCGCGCCCAGTGCTGCCATCTCGGCCTTGGGACCGTCCACATCGCCAAAACCGTTGAGGACGATGTTGGCACCCTGTTCGGCCAGGGCCTTGGCAATGCCCAGACCAATACCGCTGGTTGAGCCGGTGACGAGAGCCGTTTTACCTTTGAGCATGAATTTTCTCCGGATGATTTACGATGATTGACTTGAGATTCGAATGGCGCTTTTGGTGCTTTTGGTGCTTTTGGCACTTTTGGCGCTTTTGGCGCTTTTGGGGCGCCTTGGCGGCGCCTTGGCGGCGCAAAATTGCCGGATCAATTATCAAGCCTTCTCGTTTGCCTTCTTCTGCCCTTTCCTGATTGCACCACCATGACCGAACCCAGACTGAATTACGTATCCTGCCCTGATGCTGCGGAGGGCCATCGCATGGCCTATTGGCAATGGGGGCAGCCCGACAGCCCGCATGTCGTGCTGTGTGTTCATGGCCTGACCCGGCAGGGACGCGATTTCGACGTGCTGGCGCAGGCTTTATGCGCACAGGCCGAGCAGTCTTCGACAGTCGGTATCCGCGTGATCTGTCCTGATGTGGCAGGCCGCGGCGAAAGCGATTGGCTCAAAGACCCGATGGGCTACCAGGTGCCGGCCTATGCGGCCGACATGCTGTCATTGCTGGCGCATCTGCAGGCCCAGTCCCCCATCACTACGCTCGACTGGGTCGGCACCAGCATGGGCGGACTGATTGGCATCGTGGTTTGTGGTCAGCCAGGCTTGCCGCTTCCGGTGCCGGTACGCAAACTGGTGCTGAACGACGTCGGCCCCGCGCTCCAGTGGCAGGCCATTGAACGGATTGGCGCCTACCTGGGGCAGTCTGGCCATTTCAATACGGTTCAGGAAGCCGCCGATGCGATGTGGACAATTTCCCAAAGTTTTGGCCCCCACACGCCGGAGCAATGGCTGGCGTTGTCGCGGCCCATGCTCAGGCCGGTCTCGTCAGCTGCTGACAGCCCGCTGCGCCTGCATTACGACCCGGCGATTGCAGGGCCGTTCAAATTGTCCACCGAAGCGTTGACGAAGCACAATGAGGCCATGCTCTGGCAGCTTTATGACGGCATCCAGGCCGAAACCTTGGTGCTACGCGGCGCTCAGTCCGATTTGCTGAGTCCGGCAACGGCCCATGCCATGACGCAACGCGGTCCCCGTGCAAAACTGATTGAGTTTGAGGAGGTTGGACATGCGCCCACGCTGATAGCAAAAGATCAGGTCGCTGCGGTGGCAGGTTTCCTGCTTGCTTGAAGCCAGTCAATAACGTGACCGAGAACCAGAGAATTAGATGAAAAACAAAGTGGCGGGAGCGCACGTTCCCATAGCTTTCCAGGACGCGCCCAGCTCCATCGTCACAGCCACGGCCGCCAGCCTGCCCGATCAGCCGCACGCTTTGGTACGTGCCCGCGCTTTTGCCGAGCCCTTGATTGCCAGCGAAATGATGGACACCGGTGAAAACATCCTGGCCCACGCCGATGCGGTGGTCGCCATCCTCAAATCGATTGGCGGCTCCGAAGCGATGCAGGCGGCCACCTATCTGGTGCATTCCTGCCAGCACCTCAACAAGCCGCAGGAAGTCATCGCCAAGGCTTTTGGCCCCAGTTATGCGGCGCTGGCAGTAGAAACCACCAAGCTGATCTATGTGCAGCGCCAGACCCGCAACACGGACGCCAAAGCCCATCTGCATGAAGATCCGGCTGCGCAGACCGAGAACGTGCGCAGGATGCTGCTGGCGTTCTCGCGCGATTTGCGGGTGGTCATGCTGCGCCTGGCTTCGCGCCTGCAGACCTTGCGCTATTACGCGGCCAGCCGACAGGCCGCGCCTCGGGCGTTGGCGCATGAGTCGCTGCATGTGTTTGCGCCGCTGGCCAACCGCCTGGGCATCTGGCAGATCAAGTGGGAGATGGAAGACCTGTCTTTTCGTTTTCTGGAGCCTGAAACCTACAAGCAGATAGCCCGCTTGCTCGATGAAAAACGTGCGGAACGCGAAGTTTTCATGGAGGCCCTGCGCGCTCAACTGGAACGCGATCTGAACCGGAACGGCATTGCCGCGCTGGTGCAGGGCCGGCCCAAGCACATCTACAGCATTGTCAAAAAAATGCGCGGCAAGTCGCTTGATTTTGACCAGGTGTTTGACATCCGGGCAATGCGCGTGATTGCCGCCGATGTGAAGGGTTGCTATGCCGCGCTGGGATTTGTGCATTCGTGTTTTACGCCGGTAGAAGGCGAGTTTGACGACTACATTGCCAAGCCCAAAGCCAATGGCTACCAGTCACTGCACACGGTCGTACGTGATGAGGGCGGGCGTGCCGTCGAGATCCAGATACGGACTCAGGCCATGCACGATCATGCCGAGAGCGGGGTTGCGGCGCACTGGGCTTACAAGGAGGCCGGCACCAAGGGGTACGCCGGCGTTTCGGCCAGCAGTGAATATGACGCCAAGATCGCGGTATTGCGGCAATTGCTGGCCTGGGAGCGCGACCTCTCCGGTCCGGCGGCGCAACGCGCGCGCGACGCCAATCAGGGCTTGTTTGAAGACCGTATTTACGTGCTGACCCCCGATGCAGCCATTGTGGAGTTGCCCCAGGGCGCCACAACAGTTGACTTTGCCTACAGTGTGCACACCAGTCTCGGTCATCGCTGCCGCGGTGCGCGTGTTGACGGCGTCATGGTGCCGCTCAATACGCCGCTGCAAAACGGCCAGACGGTTGAAGTCATTACGGTCAAGGAAGGCGGGCCGTCCCGGGACTGGCTCAACCCGGAGCTGGGTTTCCTGTCGAGCCACCGGGCCAAATCAAAGGTACGCGCCTGGTTCAATGCGCTGGCCATGGAGCATACGGTGGCGAGGGGCCGGGAAGCGGTTGAAAAGCTGCTTCAGCGCGAAGGCAAGACCGCCATGAAGCTGCAGGATCTGGCGCTTCAGCTGGGTTTCAAAACTGCGGATGACCTGTTTGAGGTCGTGGGCAAGGACGAGTTGTCCCTGCGCACGATTGAAAACATGCTCAGACCGCCGGAGCCCGTGCCTTCGGCCGATGACTATGTGCTGGCTAAAAAAACACGCCAGCCCGATAAATCCAGTCCTGCCGGAAAAGGCGGCAAGGGCAGCGTGCTGGTGGTGGGTATGGACTCCTTGCTGACGCAACTGGCCAAATGCTGCAAGCCTGCGCCGCCTGATGTCATTCTTGGTTTTGTGACCAAAGGCAAGGGCGTCAGTATTCATCGAAGCGACTGCAGCAATTTCCGCAATATGGCCAGTGGCAGTCCTGACCGCGTGATCGAGGTGGAGTGGAGTTCGCCCAAGGCGCCGGACGGCGCGGTGTACCCGGTGGATGTGGCGGTGGAGGCGGCTGACCGGCAAGGCTTGCTACGCGATATTTCAGAGGTGTTTGCCAAGGAGAAAATGAATGTGATTGGTGTGCAGACGCAGTCCGTCAAGGACAATCGCGGCGGCACTGCCTGGATGACCTTCACGGTAGAGGTGGCCCAATCGGGTCGCCTCAATCAAGTGCTCGGTATCGTGGCCGATGTGCAGGGCGTGCGTTCAGCCCGAAGGCGCTGAATTTATTGCAACTTATTTTTCAGCACATTTGAAAACACGTTTTTTCCAATGCTAGAATACGAGCTTCGAACAGTCCTTTAGGCGCGTAGCTCAGCTGGTTAGAGCACCACCTTGACATGGTGGGGGTCGTTGGTTCGAGTCCAATCGCGCCTACCAATTTTTCTAGATTGGTTTCAAGTTTAGATGTTCTGAATCCTTCGTGGTTCAGAACATTCAAACAAGATAGCCTAGAGAAGTTGCGTATATCTAGACATTCCTAGAATGTATCGAACCCTGTCGCCAGAAGGCAGGTTTTCGTCATTCCCAGGAGTCATCAGTGAAAAGCAATAAATCCATTCATTCGCCGTCCCTGGCCGCCGGTCTTTCTTCAGAAGAAGTTCCTGACCATAAAGCCGGCAAGGCTGAGGCAATCCGGATTATCAAGAAATATCCAAACCGGCGGCTCTACGATACTGAGACTTCGGCTTACATCACCCTCGCTGAAGTTCGGCGCCTTGTGATGAGCAATGCGCATTTTGTTGTGCGTGACGCGAAAACCAATGAAGATCTCACGCGTAGCATCCTGCTGCAGATCATTCTTGAGGAAGAGGCGGGCGGCGCACCCATGTTTACCGAGGCCGTGTTGACCAACATCATCCGATTTTATGGCGATGCGATGCAGAGCTTCATGGGGGCCTATCTGGAGAAAAACGTCCAGAGTTTCATGGATCTGCAACTCAAGATGGCTGAGCAATCCAAAGGGATGAGTCCAGAGATGTGGGCGCAGTTCATGAATGCAAAGTCGCCCATGATGGAAGGCATGATGGGTGCTTATGTCGAGCAATCCAAGAATGTTTTTACGCAGATGCAGGAACAAATGCAAAAGCAGAGCGCGCAAATGCTGTCGGCGCTAGGACTGAAGCGCTGACAACAGGTTGTTGCTCAAGGCCGGTTCAAGGCCATACAAAGGGGTTTTTCCCGTTCCCGCGTCTGCTCTGAGACAATAGGGGTTATGAGCGAAGTTCTTTCCCCATCCCCCCTTTCACCTGTTTCCCCTGCCAAACCCGCACCGCGCGTGGGCTTTGTCAGCCTGGGTTGCCCCAAAGCATTGACCGATTCCGAGTTGATCCTTACGCGACTCAGCGCAGAGGGTTACCAGACATCCAAAACTTTTGAAGGCGCCGACCTGGTCATTGTCAACACCTGCGGCTTCATTGATGATGCCGTCAGGGAAAGCCTGGACACCATTGGCGAGGCGCTGGCTGAAAATGGCAAGGTCATTGTGACTGGCTGCCTGGGCGCCAAGGCAGGCGAGGGCGGCGGCAATCTGGTGCTCCAGATGCACCCCAGTGTGCTGGCCGTCACCGGCCCGCATGCGACGCAGGAGGTCATGGATGCGGTGCATCTGAATCTGCCCAAGCCGCATGATCCGTTTGTGGACCTGATTCCCAATGCTTTTGGTATTGCTGGCATCAAACTCACGCCCCGGCACTATGCTTACCTCAAGATCAGTGAAGGATGCAATCATCGCTGCACTTTTTGCATCATTCCATCCATGCGCGGCGATCTGGTGTCGCGGCCTATCGGCGATGTCCTCAATGAAGCGCGCGCGCTATTTGAGGGGGGCGTGAAAGAATTGCTGGTCATTAGCCAGGACACCTCGGCCTATGGCGTCGATGTGAAGTACCGCACCGGTTTCTGGGATGGCAAGCCGGTCAAGACCCGGATGCTCGAACTGGTCCAGGCGCTGGGCGAGATTGCCGCACCATTTGGCGCCTGGGTTCGTTTGCATTATGTGTATCCGTATCCGAGCGTGGACGAGATCCTTCCGCTGATGGCGACCGGCAAAGTGCTGCCTTATCTGGACGTGCCTTTGCAGCACAGCCATCCGGATGTTCTGAGGCGCATGAAGCGGCCTGCCAGCGGAGAGAAGAATCTGGAGCGCATTTCGCGCTGGCGCGAGATTTGTCCCGAGATTGTCATCCGCAGCACGTTTATTGCCGGCTTTCCCGGTGAAACCGAGGCTGAATTCGAGCATCTGCTCGATTTCATGCGTGAGGCAAAAATTGATCGTGCCGGTTGCTTTGCCTACAGCGCAGTGCAGGGTGCAACGGCCAACGACATTCCCGGAATGCTCCCGCTGGAAGTGCGTGAAGAGCGGCGCGCGCGCTTTATGGCCGTGGCGGAAGCCGTTTCAAGCCAGAAGCTCCAGCAGCGCGTTGGCGCGACCATGCAGGTGTTGGTGGATCACGCGCCAGCACTGGGTCGAAAGGGCGGCACTGGCCGTTCCTATGCGGATGCGCCTGAGATTGATGGCGTGGTCAAGCTGCTGCCACCCGAAAAAATCAGCAAAACGATGAAGGTTGGCGAGTTCACGCGGGCCCGCATCGTCGGTGTCCAGGGGCATGACCTGATTGCAGTGCCGGTCTGAGGCGTTCCTTTAAAAAATTGCTGTGTTTTATGCCAGTTCCCTGCATTTGCAGGTGAACTGGTTAACAACTTTCAGGGATCTTGCCAAAATGCAGGCGAAAAAAAAGCCACTGTGTTAACAGCAGCTTTTCTATTCGACTTGAGTAATTTTGGTGCCCGGGAGAGAACTCGAATCTCCACATCTTGCGATACACGGACCTGAACCGTGCGCGTCTACCAATTCCGCCACCCGGGCACAGCAAAAAGTATAACATTACATTTTTGGCTTATCGGACGCGTTGCTGAAAAATTTCCAATTTTTCGCAAAAATTTCAATGATTCATGAAAGTCTGGCTTGAACTGGCCGGAAATTCCCGCAATCCTTACTCTAGTGAGGCGTTCCTTTAACCGGGACATCGGCTTTTCACAAATCGCGGCTAGTACCTGGTTTTAAACTGATACAAAAAATACAAGCGGAACTGGCCACTTTATTCAACGCCCTTGGTTTGACGGTGTGTCACTGGCGGCATCTCATGAAAGAGACTTCTTATCAAAACGAATCTTCCCATTTCCGGCGCAACGTCCGGACTCCTCGCTGAATTCGAGGGCACGGTATCCGGCCACCGTGATGGCCATGGCTTTGTTCAGCGTGATGACGGTGAGGCAGATATTTACCTGCCTCCTAATGAAATGCGGGCCGTACTGCACAAAGACCGCGTCAAGGCGCGCATCGTGCGGTATGACCGCAAAAACCGCCCCGAAGGTCGCGTGACCGAAATCATCGAGCGTTCGTCCAATCCCATCATCGGTCGCTTGCTGCAGGAAAGTGGCGTCTGGCTGGTGGCGCCTGAAGACAAGCGTTACGGCCAGGATGTACTGATTCCCAAAGGGGCCACCGGCACGGCCAAGACCGGCCAGATCGTGGTGGTGCAACTGACCGAGCCGCCCGCCTTGTTCGGCCAGCCCGTTGGACGCGTGACGGAGATGCTGGGTGAAATTGATGACCCGGGCATGGAAATCGAGATTGCCGTGCGCAAGTACGGAGTTCCGCATGAATTCAGCGACCAGGCGCTGGCTCTGGCCCGTACCTTGCCTGATGCCGTACGCCCCACCGACAAGAAAAATCGTGTTGATCTGACTGACATTCCCCTCGTCACCATTGACGGTGAGGATGCGCGTGACTTTGACGATGCCGTTTATTGCGAGCCGGCCAAGGTCGGGCGCGGCAAGGGCTGGCGTCTGTTGGTCGCGATTGCCGATGTCAGCCATTACGTGGAAACTGGCAGTGCCATCGACATTGACGCTTATGACCGCGCCACCAGCGTGTATTTCCCGCGTCGCGTGATTCCCATGCTGCCGGAAAAACTCTCCAATGGCCTGTGCTCGCTTAACCCCAATGTCGAGCGCTTGTGCATGGTGTGCGACATGCTGGTCAATGCCAATGGTGAGGTTCATGCCTACCAGTTTTACCCGGCGGTGATGTTTAGCCAGGCTCGTTTTACCTACACCGAAGTGGCTGCCATCCTGGCCAATACGCGCGGTCCCGAAGCCGCACAGCGCAAAGCGCTGGTGCCGCATTTGCTGGACCTGCACGATGTGTACCAGGCCTTGCTCAAGGAGCGGGGGGTGCGCGGTGCTGTGGATTTTGAAACCACCGAAACCCAGATCGTCTGCGACGAGGTCGGGCGCATTGAAAAAATTGTGCCGCGTACCCGCAACGTGGCACATCGGCTGATTGAAGAGTCCATGCTGGCCGCCAATGTCTGCTCGGCCGACTTCATCGCCCAGAGTAAGCACGTTGGCCTGTTTCGCGCACACGAAGGCCCAACACCCGAAAAAGTCGAGGTTCTGCGCAACTACCTCAAGGCGATGGGCATTGGCATGACCGTCGGCGATCAGCCTACGCCAGGCGAGTTCCAGCAGATTGCTGTGGCCACCAAAGATAGGGCCGACGCGCTGCAAATCCACTCGATGCTGTTGCGCTCCATGCAGCAGGCGATTTACACGCCCATGAACAGCGGCCATTTCGGCCTGGCTTATGAGGCGTATACGCACTTCACCAGCCCGATCCGCCGTTACCCTGACTTGCTGGTGCATCGGGTCATCAAGGCCATTCTGGGCAAGACCAAATACCAGTTGCCTCTTCTGCCGACACCGGGCGAGGCCGAGGCCAAGCTTTCCAAGCGGCTGGCGTCGCGCGTCAAGGAGCCGACGGACAAGCCGAAAAAAATCAGTGCCGACCAGCTGGCCTGGCAGGCAGCCGGGCTGCACTGCAGCGCCAACGAACGCCGGGCCGATGAAGCCAGTCGCGACGTGGAAGCCTGGCTCAAATGCAAGTACATGCGCGAGCATCTGGGCGAAGAGTTTGGCGGCGTGGTGACGGCTGCGACCGGCTTCGGCATTTTCGTGACGCTGGATGCCATGTATGTGGAAGGCCTGGTGCATATCACCGAGCTGGGCGGCGAGTATTTCCGCTTCGACGAAGCCCGGCAGGAATTGCGCGGCGAGCGCAGCGGCATGCGTTATGCCTTGGGAACCCGGGTTCGGGTACAGGTCAGCCGGGTCGATCTGGATGGCCGAAAAATCGATTTTCGCCTGCTGCACGAGGGGGAAGACAAAGCTGGCATCGTGAGCCGTGCCATGAAAGACAAGGCTGGTGCTTCAGTGGCGGAGCTGCCGTTACAGGAGCGTGGTGCCGGGTCCAGGCGCGACGGCAAACGTTCGGAGGCAAGTTCTGGCGGACGCAGCACCCCTTCAAAAAGCCGTCAGGCACCCTCTGACAGAACTGGCGACAGAACGTCCCGGTCGCCGGCTCAGGCCCGCAAGACAGCGGTCAGAAAATCAGCGGGTAATCCGGGTTCCAAACAGGGCAAAAAATCCCGTCGCTAGGATTTCATGAAGCCTTTTATGTTTCAACACACTAGGGATTTATGCTGATCCGGATTTTGGCCTTTCTGCTGGAGACGGCGTTTTTCGTGCTGATTGCGGCAGCGCTGTTACGCGCCTGGATGAACTGGCTGAGGGTCAGCATGATCGCGCAGCCGGGCAGCTTTGTGATGGCATTGACCGACTGGCTTGTCAAACCGCTGCGGCGCACCTTGCCCAAGTCGCTGACCAAGTCGAGAGTCGATTGGGCCAGTGTGCTGGCTGCAGCGTTGATGGCCGTGGGTTATGCGTTGCTGTGGTGGCTGCTGTTTGGCGTCCTGATCGGGGCTTCCGACGGAGCGCTGGCTTTCGAACCTGGAATCTTGCTGGCGCTGCCGGTGTTAGCGGTGAAGATGCTGCTGCGGGTCACGCTGCAAGCCTTGTCCATGCTGGTGCTGGGTTATGCCATCTTGTCCTGGGTTCAGCCCGGATCAACGGTTTACGGCTTGCTGGCTCGCCTGACGGAACCCTTGTTGACACCGCTGCGGCGCGTGATTCCGAGCATTGGCGGTGTCGATTTGTCGGCGCTGGTATTGCTCCTGGTGCTTCAGATTGGCATGATGATTCTGGTCTAGCAACTCTGCCATCGCGCCAGCGCTGATGCCGTCAGGGCCTGGTGTGATCTGTCGCTGGCCCAGGTATCGGCCCTGTGGCCGTGGGCAAAAACCGCACTGCAGGCCGCCTCAAAATCACTCATGCCGCTGGCCAGGCAAGCGCCCAGCATACCTGCGAGCGTATCGCCAGTGCCCGCTGTTGCCAGCAGGGCATTGCCGGTGGCATTGATCATGGGCGGGCTGCCCGGTTTGGCGATGATGGTTCCGGAACCCTTCAGTACCACCACACACTGAAACCGCTCGGCTAGTTGCCGGGCTGCCGTTAGCCGATCGGCTTGCACAGCCATCGCAGTGGTGCCGGCCAGGCGAGCAGCCTCCAAGGGATGCGGTGTCAGCACCGTGTTGTATCCGCGACCCTGTCTGGCTCTCAGCTGGGTTTGCAGTTGCGGATCCGTGGCAATAGCATTGAGGGCGTCTGCATCCAGCACGACCCGTCTTGCCGTTGACAGCACTTTTGCGAGGACGGTTTTGACCGATTCGCCAGCGCCACAGCCACACACCACGACCTGATGCGCCATATCCAGTGCTTCAGGTGCGCGGAACATGAGTTCCGGCTGTTCTGGATCAACCTCCAGACTGGGTGCATCGCCCAGCAAGGCGACAAACACCCGGCCAGCGCCCGCATGAAGGGCAGCGCTGGCGGCCAGCAAGGCAGCACCGCTCATGTGGCTGGTGGCGGTCGATTCTCCGCCCAACACGGCGACATCGCCAAAACTGCCTTTGTGGCTAGCGTGCGCTGCGCTGGCTCGCAAGGGCAGGCTGGCACGGTCTGCGCACAGCAGCCAGGCGCAGGGCCCGGCGCTGGACGGCATGGCTGCCCCACTGATTCCCAGATCATCAAACCAGACCTCGCCGGCACTGTCCCGGCCGCTGGCAGTGAAAAGACCCGGCTTCAAGTTCAAAAGACTTAAGGTGAACATGCTTGCATTGCTTGTTGGGCGTGCTATGGATCTGGTGCTGGAGTGGAAGGTCATTTCGCCCGTGTCGGCATCCAGTCCGGTCGGAATATCGACCGCCAGCCGCAGCGCCTGACTGGCGTGCATCACTTCCAGCCATTGCTGCATCAGGGCGCTACCCGGCCGGCTGGCATCAAGTGTCGCGCCGATGCCGAGAAGCGCATCAATGCACACATCGAAATCCATGGGCGGCTCGCTGGCCATCGGGACGCCCGCTGCCAATGCCCGCTGGCGGGACGCATGGGCATCGGGCGGCAATTCAGATTTCCCGGACGGCAAGCCGGTCCAGGTCACGACGACGCTTTTGCCCCACTGATGTAGATGCAGCGCAGCCTCGAAGCCATCACCGCCGTTGTTGCCTGGCCCGCAGGCAATCCAGATACGCCTGGCGTGTGGTGCGAGCGCCAGCGCCAGGCGCGCCACCGACAGGCCCGCCCGCTGCATCAGCGTGTGCGGTGGCAGGGCGCTTGCTGCCTGCTGCTCGATCAGGCGGATAGCGGCAACGCTGTACAGCGGATGGCTGGAACTGCTGGAGATTTTTTGCATCGGATCATTGTGAAGGTTTGCCAGGGGTTCAACTCACCAACAGCAAACGGGTGGCCGGAAAGGCGTAAAAAAAAGCCCGGCGGACCGGGCTTGATCAAGACGCTGTCCTGCGGGCAAATAAATCAAGCATCAGGCGGAATTCGCAAGACCTGGCCTGGGTAAATCTTGTCCGGGTCACTCAGCATGGGCTTGTTGGCCTCAAAAATCTGGGTGTATTTGTTGGGTGTGCCGTAGAACTGCTTGCTGATCTTGGACAGGTTGTCGCCGCTGACAACGACATACATTTTTGATTCGGGTGAACTGCTGGCCACCGTCATCATGTCCTTGACGGCCGAAACCTGGGCCACATTACCGCAGCACAGCAATACCTTTTCCTTGGTGGCCTGGTCAGCTGCCACACCTGAAACCGTGACGGTTCCGCTCGGAGCATCAAAGCTGACCTGCAGGGCATCGACTTTCAGGCCCATGCTGTTGATGTAGGCTGCAATCGCATCGCCGGCCGTCTTGCTTAGTGCGGCAACATTTTCAGGCGTGGGTTTTGCGGTTGCGGCTTCCTGGGCCGCTTTGGCCTCGCCCCGACCGAACAGCTTTTCACCCGCTTCCTTGATGAAACTAAACATGCCCATGGTTTCTCCAATCAAAATGACCCGGTACAAGACGCCGGGGTGGATTTACTGTACAGCTTTCGTAGGGCCAAAGCATGTCAGCATTGTGACAAAGCCTGTAGGACGAGTACGCGCTGACGCTCGGCTTTAGCCCAGACGGCTGATGTTCAGCCCTTCCATGTCAATTTCTGCACGCTTTCCGGCCATCAAGTCTGCCAGAGCGCTGGCGCTGCCGTCGCTCAACGCCCATCCATTGAGGGCTTGGCAAACCGGGAGCTTCCATGTGCAGCTATTGCTTTGGTAGTGAAAGCGCGAGCGCAGCCTCAACCTGCAGGGCCAGGTCCTGCAGCCTATCGTCGTGTAGCGCCGCATGCCAGAGCATCAGGCCCACGGGCAATGGGTCGGGTGTCTGACAGGGGATGCAAGTCGCGCAGCCGTCGAGCATGTTGACCGCCGACGTATTGCGCAGCAAAAGCGAGTTGCTCCGGAAGAACTCGTCGCCATTGTTGGCCTTGCCCTTCTTAAGGGCCGCTTGCATGTCGTGAAGATCTGTCGGGGATGGAATGTTATACTCAGCAGGCTCTGCAGTTGGCGACTAAGTCAGTTGCAGGGTAAATCGCAAATCAGCCACGCAAGGTGTTGTCCGGAAATTCTTCCGGCGATAAGCGCTGATTTTAGAAACAACCTTTGGAGTTAAATATGTCCACGAACATGCGCGAAATGCTGGAAGCCGGCGTCCACTTTGGTCACCAAACCCGCTTCTGGGACCCAAAAATGGCCCCTTACATTTTTGGCCATCGCAACCGTATTCACATCATCAACCTG
>JBDSZF010000177.1:0-2786 GCA_039925285.1 Polaromonas sp. | reverse complement strand
CCTACAAGCACAGCCTGAAAGAAATCCCGCTGGATGTGCCCAGCCAGGTGTGCATTACCCGCGACAACACCCAGTTGCAGGTGGATGGCATTTTGTATTTCCAGGTCACTGACGCGATGCGGGCCAGCTACGGCTCGTCCAACTACATCGTGGCAGTCACGCAACTGGCCCAGACTTCGCTGCGCTCTGTCATCGGCAAGCTGGAGCTGGACAAGACCTTTGAAGAGCGAAACATCATCAACGCCCAGGTTGTGGCGGCCATTGACGAAGCCGCGCTGAACTGGGGCGTCAAGGTGCTTCGCTACGAGATCAAGGACTTGACGCCGCCCAAGGAAATCCTGCATGCCATGCAGTCGCAAATCACTGCGGAACGCGAAAAGCGCGCGCTGATTGCCGCCTCTGAAGGCCGCAAGCAGGAACAAATCAACATTGCCACCGGCGAACGCGAAGCCTTCATCGCCCGCTCCGAAGGAGAAAAGCAGGCTGCCATCAACAACGCACAGGGCGAAGCATCGGCCATACTGACCGTAGCTGAAGCCAATGCCCGGGCCATCGAAGTGGTGGCCATGGCAATCCGCCAGCCCGGCGGCGAACTGGCGGTACAGCTCAAGGTGGCAGAAAAAGCCGTCGCCGCCTATTCACAGGTCGCCAGCGAGGCCAACACCACGCTGATCGTTCCGAGCAACATGACCGAAGTCTCAGCGCTGATCACCTCGGCCATGAAGATGGTGCAGTCCAGCAAGGCTTGATCAGCGGTCGTCCAACCACCTCTTGAAAAGGCAAGGCAATGAATGCAAAAAACGTTCTCGGCACCGAACTGTCGCCGTGCTCCTACGACCCGCTCACCGGTTATTTGCGTGACGGCTGCTGCAACACCGATGCGTCCGATCACGGCTCCCACCTGATCTGCGTTCGGGTTACCGAGGAATTTCTGGCTTTTTCAAAGGCGCGCGGCAACGATCTGGTCACGCCGCAGCACCGCTTTGCCGGACTCAAACCCGGCGATCGCTGGTGTTTATGCGCCCTTCGCTGGCGGGAAGCGCTGGAGGCGGGCTTTGCGCCTCCGGTCATCCTGGAGGCGACCCATATGAACGCGCTGCAATTCGTCACCTTGGCGCAGCTTGAGAAACACCGATTCAAGGGAGCCGTGCATTAACAACGAATTTCACCGGGTTAACTCGCGAACCACGGTCATGTGACTGCTATAATCTAGAGCTTCGCGGAAGGGTGGATGAGCGGTTTAAGTCACACGCCTGGAAAGCGTGCGTAGGGTTAAACCTACCGCGGGTTCGAATCCCGCCTCTTCCGCCAATTATTGAGTATTCATGCGGGTTTTTAAAGGTTTTCCAGAGCCTGCCCATGTTGTGGCCCTGTCACAACTTCAAAGCAAGATACCCATAGAGAACAGTGAGAGCCCGGACTTGTCCGGGCTTTTTGCTTTTCTGGCCTTCTTTACGCGCCCCCTTGCGTTAAAACACTTCGGTATCCACCTCACGGTTGCCCTGCTCGTTGTAACGACTTCCGGCCACGGTGTTTTCATTGATCAGGGCTTCGAGGCGGACCATAACGTCGGCGCTGAGCTTCACATCCACGGCGCCCAAGTCGTCCAGCAGGTGCTCCACGCGGGTGGTGCCGGGAATAGGGATGAGGTCATCACCCTTGTGCAGCAGCCAGGCCAGCGCCAGCTGGGCGGGCGAGCAGCCGACTTCATTCGCGACAGCGTTATAGGCGGGCAGCAGCTTGAGGTTGGCGGCGTAGTGGTCCGGTGCAAAGCGCGGCATGGCGCGGCGGATGTCCTTGGCATCAAGCTGGCTGACGTCTTGCAGATCACCGCACAGAAAGCCGCGCGCCACCGGGCTGAAAGCAACAAAGGCAACGCCCAGTTCGCGGCAGGCATCGAGCACAGCAATCTCGGGGTTGCGCGTCCACAGCGAATACTCGGTCTGCACGGCGGTGATGGGGTGCACGGCATGGGCCTTGCGCAGCGTGCTGGCCGACACTTCGCTCAGGCCGATGGTGCGGATTTTTCCGGCGGCCACCAGCCCGGCCAGTGCGCCCACGCTGTCTTCAATCGGCACCTGCTTGTCCCAGCGGTGCAGGTAATAGAGGTCAATCACATCGGTCTGCAGGCGCTTGAGGGCGGCTTCGCAGGTGGCGCGAATGGTTTCCGGACGGCCGTCGATCACGCGGACCAGCTTGCCGTCGCCTGCCACGTCCACGCCCTGCATGCCGCATTTGCTGGCCAGGGTGAACTGGCTGCGGTGTTTGGCCAATACATTGCCGAGCAGGGTTTCGTTGGCGCCAAAACCGTAGAGTGCGGCGGTGTCGAACATGTTCACGCCCGCGTCGAGCGCGGCCAGCAGCACGCGCTCGCCCTGCTCTGCCGACACGGGCGCGCCGTAGGCGTGGCTGAGGTTCATGCAGCCAAGGCTGATGGCGGAGACATTGAAGGGGCCGAGTTTTCTTGTTTGCATGGGTGATTTACCTTGTAAAACGCAAAAGGGTCAGAACACATCGCCGCTGTGCGACGGGTGATCCAACCCTTATTTTGCAGGAGGGTGACGACTGAATCAGGCGCTGGCGTTGAGCTGCTTCTCCAGCTTGTCCAGCACCTGGTAGCAGGCAAACACCTTGCCGACGCTGGAGTTGGGCTCGCGGCCTTCCCTGATGGCGGCGAAGAACTCGCGGTCCTGCAGTTCGATGCCATTCATGCTCACGGCCACCTGGCTGACGTCGATCTTTTCGTCCTTGCCGGTGACCAGATCGTCATAACGCGCGATGTAGGT
>JBDSZF010000176.1:0-3313 GCA_039925285.1 Polaromonas sp. | reverse complement strand
CGACCACGCCTGGCAGCTTGATGGCCGCACCGGCGAGTTCAAGCCGGCCTCGCGTGCGCGCGGCACCAGCATCGAAGTGCGCGAATTGTTTTACGCCACGCCGGCCCGGCGCAAATTCTTGAAGACCGACGCGACCGAACTGGCGCACTGCATCGAAGCCGTGCGCCGTCATGCGCTGGTGCGGCCCGATGTGGGCTTTGCCATCTGGCATGAAGGCAAGCTGGTCGAGCAATGGCGCGCCTGCAGCGGTGAACTGGCGCATTCGCACAGCCTGTCTCACCATGAGCAGCGCCTGGCCGACGTGCTGGGCACTGAGTTTGTCGAGCAATCCATCGCCGTCCGTTACGAAAGCTCGGCCAAGCGCGCCGATGGCCAGCCCGCCGTGCGCGTCTGGGGCCGCGCCGGCATCCCCGATGCCGCCCGCTCGCGCGCCGACCAGCAGTTTGCCTATGTCAACGGCCGCTTTGTGCGCGACAAGGTGCTGACCCATGCCGCGCGCAGCGCCTATGAAGACGTGCTGCACGGCCAGCGCCAGCCGGTCTATGCGCTGTATGTGGAGATCGACCCGGCCCGGGTCGATGTGAACGTGCACCCGACCAAGATCGAAGTGCGCTTTCGCGACAGCCGCGAAGTCCATCAGGCCGTGCGCCATGCCACCGAAGATGCGCTGGCCGCGCCACGGGCCGGCGCTGCAACGGCGGCCCTTCCCGACGACCACCCGGCGCTTGAGGGCAATAGCCAGCCGGCGGCCAGCAGCATTTCCGGATCAAAAAAGGCTTTTGCGCAGCAGGGATGGGCGCAACCCGCTATCAATTTCAGCTCAAACCAGGGAAGTCGCGTTTCTGATTTTGAAGCCCTGTGGCCGCTGCCGCCGGGCGCAGACCGCCCGCTGCTGCCCGACAGCCTGATGCGCAGCACGCCGCCTGCCGCTGCAGAAAACCCCCAGGCCAGCGCCGCACCAGAAACCAGCCTGCCCCACGGCGACTGGCCGCTGGGCCGCGCCCTGGCCCAACTGCAAGGCGTTTACATCCTGGCCGAAAACACCCAGGGCCTGATCATCGTGGACATGCATGCGGCCCACGAGCGCATCGTCTATGAACGGCTGAAAGCCCAGTTTGAGGCCTCGCGCATCGCCAGCCAGCCTTTGCTGATTCCCGCGACGTTTGCGGCCACGCCCCAAGAAGTGGCCACCAGCGAAGCCTGCATCGACACGCTGGCCCTGCTGGGTCTGGAAATCACCGCTTTTTCGCCCCGGACGCTGGCGGTGCGGGCCGTGCCGACCAGCCTGGCTGCGGGCGACGCGGTGGAACTGGCCCGCAGCGTGCTGGCCGAACTGGCGCAGCATGACGCCAGCACCGTGATTCAGCGCGCGCAAAACGAACTGCTTGGCACCATGGCCTGCCATGGCGCGGTGCGCGCCAACCGGCAGCTAGCGGTCGATGAAATGAATGCCCTGCTGCGCCAGATGGAAGCCACCGAGCGCTCCGACCAGTGCAACCACGGCCGGCCGACCTGGCGCCAGCTCAGCCTCAAGGAACTTGACAGCCTGTTTCTGCGCGGACGCTGACGCGCAGAGGCTGGAGGCAGTCAGCGCCCCGCTTTTGAGGCTGTTCAAAGCCATTTCGCCCCAGCCTAAAAAGCACCGATATGGTGCAAAACAGGTCAACCCATGTGAATGCAAGCCAAAAACACTCGTCTTTCGCGGCAAAATGCTATTTCCGCATGAGTTGATGCACCAAGATAAGGAATAAAGCAGATGAAATACAAAACCCTGGAAGGCTTTTTGAGCCATGTCGCCGCCTGCAACCCAGGCCAGCCGGAATTCATTCAGGCTACGACCGAGGTGATGGAAAGCCTCTGGCCCTATATTGAAAAACATCCCAAATACGCCGAGCATGGCCTGCTCGACCGCTTGATCGAGCCCGAGCGCACCATCATGTTCCGCGTCTCGTGGATTGATGATCACGGCGATGTCCGGGTCAACCGGGGCTACAGCATCCAGCACAGCTCGGCCATCGGACCCTACAAGGGCGGCCTGCGCTTTCACCCTTCGGTGAATTTGTCGATCCTGAAATTCCTGGCCTTTGAACAGACCTTCAAGAATGCACTGACCACGCTGCCCATGGGCGGCGGCAAGGGCGGCTCCGACTTTGACCCCAAAGGCAAGAGCCCGCTCGAAGTCATGCGCTTTTGCCAGGCGTTTGTCAGCGAATTGTTCCGCCATGTGGGTTCGGACACGGATGTGCCGGCCGGCGACATTGGCGTGGGCGGGCGTGAAGTCGGCTTCATGGCCGGAATGATGAAAAAACTGTCCAACCGCTCCGACTGCGTGTTTACCGGCAAGGGCCTGAGTTTTGGCGGTTCGCTGATCCGTCCCGAAGCCACCGGCTACGGCACGGTCTATTTCGCCGAAGAAATGCTCAAGCAAAAAGGCCGGTCACTCGACGGCCTGCGGGTCAGCGTGTCGGGTTCGGGCAACGTGGCCCAGTATGCGGTTGAAAAAGCCATGGCCCTGGGCGCCAAGGTCATCACCGTGTCCGACTCCAGCGGCACCATTGTGGATGAAGACGGTTTCACGACCGGAAAACTGGCCGAGCTGATGGAAGTCAAGAACCACCTCTATGGCCGGGTCAACGACTACGCCAAGCGCACCGGCGTGTCGTTTCACGCGGGCGTGCGGCCGTGGCGTGTCCCGGTCGATGTCGCCCTGCCCTGCGCGACACAAAACGAGCTTGATGCCAGCGATGCCGCCACGCTGGTGAAAAACGGCGTCATGTGCGTGGCCGAAGGCGCCAACATGCCATCGACGCTTGACGCGGTGCGCGTGTTCGAAGGCAAGGGCGTGCTGTATGCGCCGGGCAAGGCCAGCAATGCCGGCGGCGTGGCCACCTCCGGGCTGGAGATGAGCCAGAACGCGATGCGCCTGTCGTGGTCGCGCGACGAGGTGGATGCACGCCTGCTGCAGATCATGCGTGACATCCACGGCGCGTGCCTGCAGTACGGCCGCCGCGAAGATGGCACGTTGAGCTACGTCGATGGCGCCAACGTGGCGGGCTTCGTCAAGGTGGCCGATGCGATGCTGGCGCAGGGCGTGGTCTGATTCTGACAAGACTTGCCGCCTGACCCCAGCAATTCTCAATTTGAATTAGTTCGTAGATCGGGAGCTACTGAACGTTTATGGCTGAGGGTTTTAAGCATGAATTCCATGAGGTGATCCCAGGAATGAAAAGTCAAATAGAGCAGCAAAGTACGCAGGTTTTCAAAAAATGTGCGTCGCGATGGCAAGCGCGCCCGTAAGGCTCTGTAGCGCTCA
>JBDSZF010000175.1:0-6201 GCA_039925285.1 Polaromonas sp. | reverse complement strand
AACACCTGCGCGCCTTGCTTCAGTATTTACCCTTTGACAACTGGGCTCAACTGACCAGCTTCATGCTTGCGCGCCTCACTGACATCGAGCCAGAAACGGGATAACCGTTTTGAAATGAGAATTGCTGGTTTCCATGCCGTGCTCCTCCAGCAGCTGGATCACCCGTTTCGTGGAAACGTGCCGCCCTTGCCTGTTGGTGGTGCGCAGTTTGACAGCGGCAATGAGTTCGCAGTAGCGCTCAAGCTCAGCCATAGGAAGCACACGCGGTTTGCCATGATCGGCACGGTGGGTCAGGCGGGGTTTGCGCAAATTCTTGAGCGTGCGGTAGACCGTTGTCGGCGAAACCCCATACAGGTCGGCGAATGCGGCGACCTGCCTTGCCCGCTCCGGGCTTTTGCGTGGCAGATGATCAAGGCGCTGGCGCAATTGCAGCAAGGAATCGGCAGGAATTTCCTTATGCCGACTGGAGGACACGGCTGTCTGCCTCGGTGAGGTAGTTGTACAGCGTCGAGCGACCCACCCCCATCATCCGGCAGATTTCCGCAATGGTGTGCTTGCGTTCTCGGTAAAGGCGCAAGGCGATTTCCCGTTTGGCCGGGTCAAGGCGCTTCTTGCGCCCACCCTTGCGCCCGCGTGCCCTGGCAGCCGACAGACCCGCCTGGGTGCGTTCGCGAATCAGGTTACGCTCGAACTCGGCCAGCGCGCCGAACAGGTGAAAGACCAGGCGTCCACCGATGGAAACCGTATCGATGCTTTCTTGCACACTACGCAAGCCGACGCCTGTGGCGTCAAGCCTCTCAACCAGCTGGATCAAGTCCTTGAGCGAGCGGCCCAACCGGTCCAGCCGCCAGATAACCACGGTGTCGCCCTTGCGCAGGGATGCCAGCAAGGCCGCCAGGCCGGTGCGTTCCGTCTTGCAGCCGCTGGCCGTGTCCTCAAAAACACGCTCACACCCGGCCTTGAGCAGTGCATCGCGTTGCAGGTCAAGGTTTTGGTCATCGGTCGAGACACGGGCGTAGCCAAGGAGCATGGATCGTCCAACTGGTGCGTTGAAATTTATTGTAGGCGGATGTTGATAAATGGAAAGCGTTTTTGGATGCTCTGAAGGCCGATTTCGCGGCATCAACCGGTGTCATTTTCAGAAGACGACTGCACCAAATGTCAGAAGTGGACTGCACTGCCAAAGAGTGCCGTCAGCATCGCGGTTCAGGGTAGCAGCTTCATCCCGTCCGGGCGCAACTCTCCCTTGGGCGAGACATGCCGGTAAAGCGTCTGCCGGGTAATGCCCAATTCCGTACACAGGTCCGCCACTTTCGTTCCGGACTGCCCCATGGCCGCCATCGCCAGGCGCAGCTTGGCAGCGGTCATCTTGAAGGGCCTGCCGCCTTTTCGGCCGCGTGCGCGCGCCGAAGCCAGTCCGGCGACCGTACGCTCTGAAATCAGCTCCCGCTCGAACTCAGCCAGCGCCGCGAATATCCCAAAGACCAGCTTGCCTGCGGCAGTGGTCGTGTCGATGGCAGCGCCATGCCCGCTCAGCACCTTGAGTCCCACGCCCCTGGCGGTCAGGTCATGAACGGTGTTGATCAGGTGGCGAAGGTCGCGCCCCAAGCGATCGAGCTTCCATACCACCAAGGTGTCGCCCTTGCGCAGGGCCTTCAGGCAGGACGCCAGGCCTGGGCGGTCATCCTTTCGCCCCGAGGCCATGTCCTCGTAGATATGGGAGGGTGCTACTGCGGCAGCCACCAGGGCATCGAGTTGCAAGTCGAGCGCCTGCGATCCGTCGGCCTTCGATACCCGCATGTAGCCGATCAGCATAGGTTTTCCTTGTCACTTATACGTTCGATAATGTGACATTGTGCGGTGGTATCGCTCAAGCGTCAAAATTTGTCACTTAAGCCGTTATTTAAAGTAAGGCCCTCAAAGGGTTTGAAGCCGAGCTAATGTGACAAGAATTCGATGGGAATCTCAAGCTCGGCCAACATCGCTGTGGCCTTGCGAACGGAGTCGGGATCCTGACGTCCCAACAGGAGCAACTGGAGAAGTGCCTGGGCCTCTTCGGGATTGCGCCGCGCCTGATCAATGACCTTCTGCGCTGCCGACAGAGTAAGTTCCCATGGATTGGATTTTTCTGCAGGCTGTTTGGACAACAGATGGCCATCCGCGATCGATTGCTGCGGCGGCACAGGCATAAACAGTTCGGCCTGCGCACCCTGGGCGTTAAGCACGCCAGTTTCAATTCGCTCAATCGCAATGGCCGCTGCCTCCAGCATTTGCAGCTGTACCGGCAGCGCCAGCGTCTCGTAGCAATTCCAATGACTCATTCCGGCCCGGGCAGGAAAGCCGCAAGACGCCCAAATTTTGCGAATATCTCGCGCTTGCGATGGGCAATACGACAGCGGTGTATTCAGTTCATCGAGCACGGTGCGCAGCAGGCGCAGCCAGACGCCGGCATGGACGCGCCGGCGCGGCAGTGCGACTTGCCCCGTTGTCAACGCCTGCCAGGTGCGCCGATCCATCTGCACAATCGCCTCGCTGGCCTGGCGGGGCAGGAGGTCTTGTGTTTCCCACTGACAGTAGTCGCCCGCCACGCCCCAACAGGATTCCAGCCAGCAGCCATGCTGGGGGCAGCTGAGCAATAGCGGCAGTTGCCACATCAGCAGGCATGCGTAATTTGCGGCCTCAGTCAGGCAGTGCGGGCATGCCCGATGAATTGCTTGCCTGGGCAGCCAGGCGCGCCACTGGGGCACGGTGCGAGTCGGTCGCTGTTGCAGCGGCAGGAGCACCGAGAACTGGTGGACATAGGTGTCGAAGGCACAGGGATCAGGGTCGAGATGATCTGCCAGCCATGGCACCCAGCCGGCCAGGCTCATGCTGCGCAGCTGGTCCAGGCTGAGGCTACTGCGTCTGGCAAGCACCTCCAGCAATGCGGCAGGCGGGGCGCCGTCCATATCGCATGCGCCGTCATGGCCCAAATCGTGTTGCAACAAATCGGGCACATCCATCCGGTAGCAACGGGCAATGCGGTGCAGCCAGGATGACAAGGCTTCGCCTTCCACGGGAGTTGGATGCAGAGGCCAGCGCTGTGGAGGCTTCATCGCAGTTCGCGCTCGAATTGCCGGCGGCGTTCGCTGGGACCGGCATAGTCGGTCAAGGTCAGCGTTCGCTGGTTGATGGCCTCTTCGCCACTGTCGACCGCCGCGACGGCGGCTGCCGTCAGCAAGCTTGCCAGCTCACCGATGGTTCCCTCGCTGCGCGCCAGCAGATAACGCGCCATGTCGGGCGTTGCGATCAGGGAGCGGCATTGCAACGGAAACGAGGCAGCGAAGCTGGCCAACAGGGAGCAGCTATCGTCGTTGACTTCCCACAGGGGCAGAACGATGGGCTCGAAGCGGTTTTCCAGCTGGTCATCAGCGCGAATTGCCAAGTAGGCTTCACGCGTTCCCACGCCCACCAAGGGAATTCGCAACTCGTTACCCAGAAATCGCAGCAAATTGAGAAATTCGCGACGGCCCCCGCACTTGCCAGCCAGTACATTGTGCAGCTCATCGATCACCAGCATCCGCACCCCCACCTTGCGAAGCAGGGACAGCGCCAGCTGCTCCAGCTCGTGCAGACGATAGCGCGGCCGCAATGGCGCCCCCAAAGCAACAAGCAACGCCATGTAAAAACGCGGCACGGAAGGATCCGATGGCATCTGCACGCAGAGCACCGGAATGCTCTCCTGCTCGGCACTGGCCCTCGGTGGGTGCAGACGGTGGAACTTTTCGATGATCATCGACTTGCCGTTATTGGTGGCCCCGATCAGCAGCAAGTTGGGCATGCGCTGCTTGCCGGGCCATTCATACAGAGTTTGCAGCCGGCTTAACGCTTGCAGCGCGTGCGGGTAACCAATCCAGCGATCAGCACGGATATACCGGATCCTTTCAGGCGCCGGGAGGCGGGCCAGGGATTGGGCCGATGGCAGGAGATGGGACAGATCAACGCCAGGGTATTCGTCCATGACTACCACTGCTCAATCTGCCCGAACGGCATGGCAGGCGGCACGCTTTCGTCAGGAGCCGCAGCAGCCGGCGGTATCGGCTTGTTCGTCGCTGAGGGACTTTTGAGATGCTGGCGGCGCTCGATGTCGCGTCGAGCCTTGCGTTTTGCTTTCTGGGCAGAATCGGCAATGTCGCGCATTTGCTCGATCATGCGAAACAACGCAGATTCATCCACCTGCTCGCGCCCCTGCTGGCGTAGTCGGGCTTGCGCCTGGCGTTGCTCCCACAAGGTCACGGCAGGATGGGAGAGCGTGCGGTAGGGTATTTCCAGGTAGTGCCGGGTATCGGGCTCCAGAACCCATACCCTGCTGATGTCGCGCGGGTCGCGTCGAATCACGAAAGGCTGAAAATTGTCTCGCCGGGCAATCCAGGGTTTGAGCGCGTCGGAAAAATAATGAATGTGGTCGATGACGAAGCCGGTGCGTGTCAACGTGCGGCGCAGGACTGGCAAAAAGTCCACCAGGAACGCTGTGGCATGGGTGACGATGCAAGGTGCGCCGCAACGGGCAATGCCATCGGCCCAGCAGATGGCCGGTGGCTGCTGCAAGCGGCCATGCACGCTGGCGTGGTAAGTGGCCACCGTCAGGGCAAGCCAGCGCTCCAGCTCACGCAGCGTCAATGCAGCCATACCCTGTGCATCGTACGCCCCGCGCTGGTCGGGATTGGAGAATGTCGTGCCCGGCAATTCATGGATCTGCTGCATGGCCGTGCCGATCACCCGTTCCACGATGCCTCCATAGTGCGGTTGGCCCGGTGGCCGGTAACTGAGTCTGATGCCATGCTGCTCGCAGCCACGGCGTAACGCCTCGCTTTTGAATTCGGCGGCGTTGTCCAGATAGAGCTGCCTGGGCTTGCCACTCATCGGCCAGTCAACTTCGACGCCCAACCTTTCCAGCCACGGGCGCTTGTCACAGGCGATGTGCGCCAAGCACAGGCCGACAGACACGGCCGAGGGCGCCTCAAGCGTGACCACCATGCCCACCAGGCAGCGGCTGTACACGTCGATGGCGAGCGTCAAGTACGGCCGACCGATCGGCTGGCGGTCGCGTTCATCAACAATGATCAGATCCATCACGGTATGGTCGATCTGCACCTGTTCCAGCGGAGCGACCATCTCGGGCGCAACACCACCGGCCGATTTGCAGTGGCCGAGCTGCATCGGCCCCTTCGCGGCTGCGAACCACCTGCCTGGGATCGAGCTTGGCAATGCGCAACGCAACCGTATTGCGAGCGGGCACTGGCAGTTTCTGAGCCTTGCAGGCCTGTACGATGTCACGATAGAGCATCGCCATGCTGCGTTTTTGCCGGGTCAGAAAGCGCTTGCTTGTCAGCTCTCGGATGACTTGTTCGACCGCATCGGACAAGCGCCCCTTGCCTTTGCCGCCACTCGATTGGCCCGGCGCCAAATCAGTGACCAAGCCTGAACCCTGCCGGTAGCGCTGCACCAGCACGTACACCTGCCGCCGGGACAAACCCAGTTGCCGGGCAGCGGCATCGCTTGCTCGATGGCCAACGCTGTGCAATCTTGCCAGCGGGGCAATGACCTGCGCCAGCATGCGGGCACGCTCCCACGCCTTGTCGGACAACGTCAGCAAACCGCGTTCAGCGAACTGGACAATTTCTGGTTCCATGCCAAAACATCACTTCAGTCTCGAGGATTTTTGGGTATAGACACGCATCGTGCAGAGGAGTTCTGCGCAAAAAGTGAAATTGTGCAGGGGACTCCTGATCAACGGGCGATCAGAAGTCCTCTGCACATGGCGGGTTTTGCCCAGCGAGATGGTGCAGTCGTCTTCTGAAAATGACAACCGGATCAGGGCGAACCGTCCAGAAACTGAAGGTTTGCTGGATGGTCCAGGCCCGGTCAGTTGCAGCTAATCCTGGCCGGCGGCGATGCAATGCAGGCCGGCGCCGTCAAATGCAGGCTCAGTTGCATTTAATCCTGGCCCGAGGAGGGCGATAGACGCAGTTAATCCTGGCCGCAAAATGCGCTGATTGCAGGCCCGGCGTTTTTCAAATGCAAGTCTCTACAACTAACTGACCTTACGCAGCCGCCTGAAATTTCTGAAGCTGGTCAAAAGCGCTGCGGGTGGCATTGATGAGAAGTTTGAACCTCAAAGCAAAGGGGTTGATCTTGCTTTTAACGCTCAAGCATTCGAGT
>JBDSZF010000174.1:0-2715 GCA_039925285.1 Polaromonas sp. | reverse complement strand
GACATCACCCTGGTGTTCGATGTGGAGCTGGCCTTGCCCCAGTCGGGCGAGGCCGAACGCGCCGGGCTGGCCGCCCGTATCGGCGAATTGATGGCCGGCATGCGCGTGGCCAGCGGCAGCGTGATGCCTGCGCTGCCCGGCGCATTCCGACGCCCGCCGCGCCCGCAACTGGTGCTGCTGGCCGACGATCCCGAAGCGCGCACGCGGCAGTTCAATCGTTTGAGCCGCCGCTGGCTGCCCGGCTTTGCGCTGGTCTCGCGTGACGATCTGCTGCAGGCGCGGCTGCTGGAGCTGCAAACGAGCCAACCCGGCGCCACGCTGCTGGACGCCTGGCTGGACCTGTCGCGCCTCAACCACCGCGCCACGCGGCACGCGGCCATCGACGAAAAAACCGGCGAGAGCCACGAAACGATCGAATGGAAGCTCGACACCCGCGCTGGCTGGACGGTGCCCATGCCCGTGGGCTTTGCGTCGCTGACCGCGCTGCACCTGCCCGGCGCTGTTGCGGGCGCGCGCGATGCGCGCGTGCCCTTCCAGTTTGTCGAAAGCGTTTATTCAATCGGGCAGTGGATCAGCCCGCACCGGCTGGGCGACATCGACCAGCTCATGTGGCTGCCCAGCCACGACCCGCAAACCGGCCTTTACCGCTGCATCAACGCTTTCAGGCCCACGACTTTTTCCGCTTCTGTTTTTTCATCTGACTGAATTCAAGGAATCCCCTCATGGCAACTACCGCCCTCAAAACCGCTTCCGTGCTGGCCTTTGAACGCAAGCTCGACCCGTCTGACGCGCTGTTCTTTGCCGGCCGCTGGGCCGAGCGCGTCGCCAGCAGCGACTGGCCCGCCATGACCGTGCGCGCGAAATCCGTGCGCGGCACCATCTCCAACCGCCTCAAGACCAAAGACCAGGACCCGGCCAAGCTCGATGCCGCGATTGAAAACCCGAACCTGCAAACCGTCGATGTCGCCACGCTGCCCGCCGACGCCGACACGCTCAAGGTCAGCTTCACGCTGCGCGTGCTGGGCGGCGCCGGAACGCCCTCGGCCTGCAACAACGCCGACTACCAGCGCAAGCTGCTCGACACCATCAAGGGCTATGTCGACGTCAACGGCTTTGGCGAACTGGCCAGCCGCTACGCGAGCAACCTGGCCAACGGGCGCTTTCTCTGGCGCAACCGGCTCGGGGCTGAACAGGTGCAAGTGCAAGTCGCCCAGCTGGTGCAAGGCCAGCCCGCGCAAAGCTGGACTTTCGACGCCCTGGCGCTGTCGCTGCGCCACTTTGAAGCGCCGCCCGAAGCCGCCGCCGCGCTGGCCGAACTGAGCGCCTTGATCGCTGCGGGGCTGGCCGGTCAAAGCCATGTGCTGCTGCAAGTCACCGCCTTTGTGCGCGCCGGGGCCGGGCAGGAAGTGTTTCCCTCGCAGGAACTGATTCTGGACAAGGAAAAAAGCGGCAAAAGCAAAACGCTCTACACCGTCAGCGGCATGGCGGCGATGCACTCGCAAAAAGTGGGCAACGCGCTGCGTTCCATAGACACCTGGTATGCCGACGCCGACCAGAACGGCCCGATTGCCGTCGAGCCCTACGGCTCGGTCACGTCCCAAGGCAAGGCCTACCGCCAGCCCAAGGTCAAGAAGGACTTTTACTCGTTGCTCGATGCCTGGGTCTTGAAGGATCAGGCGCCTGAGCCAGAGCAGCAGCATTACGTGATCGCCAACCTGATCCGGGGTGGTGTGTTCGGCGAATCCGGCAAGGATTGAACTCATGGATCATTACGTTGACATCGACGTGCGGCCGGACCCGGAATTCCCGGCGCACCAGCTGATGAGCGCGCTGTACGCCAAGCTGCACCGCGCGCTGGTGGCGCAGGAGAGTACCGGCATTGGCGTGAGCTTTCCCGGCGTTGATTCGCAGGCGCCGTATTTGGGAACACGTTTTCGCCTGCACGGCAGCCAGGCCGCCCTGGCCGCGCTGCTGGAGAGCGACTGGCTTACGGGAATGCGCGATCATGTCGCGCTGACGCCGCTCCGGCCTGTGCCGCCTGCCGCCCAGTATCGCGCCGTCAAGCGCGTGCAGGTCAAGAGCAGCCCCGAGCGCCTGCGCCGCCGCCTGATGCGCCGCCACGGGATTGACGAGCAGCAGGCCCGCGAGCGCATCCCGGACGAGTCGGCGCAACTGACGCACCTGCCTTTTGTGCAGTTGCGCAGCACCAGCACCGGCCAGTTTTTCAGGCTGTTCATTGACCATGGACCGGTGCAGCCCGGTGCGGTGGCTGGCGACTTCAATGCGTATGGGTTGAGCCACAGGGCCACAATTCCCTGGTTCTGACCCTTTTTGGCGGGTCTGGAACAGTTCTTTAAAAATCAACAACTTGCGTGCCACCCGATTTTTTGGGTTGGCATGCTTTTTTTGGCAAATATGCTTGCCTGGCAAGTACTTGCGCGATTTATGATCTGGTTCACTGCCGCATAGGCAGCTCAGAAAAAACCGCTCGATCTTGGTCGCGGCGCGGCCGAGTTCACTGCCGCATAGGCAGCTCAGAAAGGTTTCGTCTCGGTGCGACTCAGTTTCGGCAAGTTCACTGCCGCATAGGCAGCTCAGAAACTCACGGCCTGGAAGGCGCCGCTGGTCATCACGTTCACTGCCGCATAGGCAGCTCAGAAATGCTTGTCGCACAGCGCCTGCAGGTCGTCGGCGTTCACTGCCGCATAGGCAGCT
>JBDSZF010000173.1:0-5797 GCA_039925285.1 Polaromonas sp. | reverse complement strand
AGGGCGGCAGCGCCGCCACGGTGGACACCGGCCCCATCGTCTGGGGCGGACTGGGCATAGACGGGCAGCACGCCTATTTCCAGCTGATCCACCAGGGCCGGCACACGGTGCCGGTAGACTTCATTGGTGTGCAGACCGAGGACACGCCGCTGCCGCTGGCGGCCACACACCACAAGATGGTGATGCTCAACCTGCGGGCACAGGCACAAGCCATGGCACTGGGGCGTGACATGGCCGACACCGTGGCCGCACTGCGCGCCGAAGGACTGGACGAGCCCAGCGTTCAGGCCGTGGCCCCCCATCGCTGCTTCGAGGGCAACGTCCCCAGCCACGTGCTGCTGCTGGACCGACTGGACCCAGAGCGCCTGGGTGCGCTGATCGCGCTTTACGAGCACAAGGTCTTCACCCAAGCCGTCATCTGGGGCATCAATGCCTACGACCAGTGGGGCGTGGAATTAGGAAAAACCATGGCCAAGGCCATGGAAGCCGGCGCCTTATCCCAATAACCAGCCAGACACGGTACATCCACATGAATATCGCACTGATCGCCCATAATCGAATGAAGGACCAGATGATGGCCCTGGCCGGTGACTTCGCTTCGCTGCTGTGCCAGCATCGCCTGATGGCTACCGGCACCACCGGCAGTCGGCTGCAAGCCGAGGTAGGACTGAACGTGGAATGCCTGCTGAGTGGTCCGCTCGGTGGCGACTTGCAGATAGGCGCACGGCTGTCTGCGGGCGAGGTCGATGCCATTGTGTTTCTGCGCGATCCGATGACCGCCCAGTCCCACGAACCTGACATCAACGCCCTTGTGCGCGCCTGCGATGTGCATAACGTGCCCTGCGCTACCAACATGGCGACCGCACGCATCCTGCTGGATCACCTGCAAGCCAACTGCAATGCGGAGCCATTCAGGCGCCATCCTGGCGCCCAATAAATTGGCAGGCTATTGCATCTGGTCGATCATGACCTGGCCGAAGCCCGAGCAGCTCACCTGCGTAGCGCCTTCCATGAGACGGGCGAAGTCATAGGTCACTTTCTTCGAAGCTATCGATTTTTCCATTGCGCTGATGATCAGGTCAGCCGCTTCAAACCAGCCCATGTGGCGCAGCATCATTTCAGCCGACAGGATTTCGGAACCAGGGTTCACGTAGTCTTTGCCGGCGTACTTGGGTGCCGTGCCGTGCGTGGCCTCAAAGCAGGCCACGGTGTCGGACAGGTTGGCCCCCGGTGCAATGCCGATACCGCCCACCTGAGCCGCCAGCGCGTCGGAAATGTAGTCGCCATTCAGATTGAGCGTCGCAACCACCGAGTATTCAGCCGGACGCAACAGAATTTGCTGCAGGAAAGCGTCTGCAATAACGTCCTTGATGACGATGTCATTACCCGTCCTAGGGTTCTTGAACTTGCACCATGGGCCGCCGTCGATCAGTTCCGCGCCAAATTCCTTTTGCGCCAGTTCATAAGCCCAGTCACGGAAACCACCTTCAGTGAACTTCATGATGTTGCCCTTGTGAACGATGGTCACGCTGGGCTTGTCGTTGTCAATGGCGTACTGGATCGCCTTGCGCATCAGGCGCTCGGTGCCTTCGCTGGAGACTGGCTTGATGCCAATGCCAGAGGTGTTGGGAAAGCGGATTTTCTTGACACCCATCTCATCCTGCAGGAACTTGATGAGTTTCTTGGCCTTGTCGCTGCCCGATTCGAATTCGATACCGGCGTAAATGTCTTCCGAGTTTTCACGGAAGATGACCATGTTGGTTTTTTGGGGCTCTTTCAC
Source organism: Polaromonas sp. (assembly GCA_039925285.1). Lineage (GTDB taxonomy): Bacteria > Pseudomonadota > Gammaproteobacteria > Burkholderiales > Burkholderiaceae_C > Polaromonas. Next base: position 4,017 of record JBDSZF010000173.1, on the reverse strand, counting down.
GGGCGAAGGCACGCCCTTGAAATACTGGATGGGTCGCAGGCAGACATACAAATCAAGTTCCTGGCGCATCGCCACGTTCAAGCTGCGAATGCCGCCGCCCACGGGGGTCGTCAATGGGCCCTTGATGGACACCACGTAATCGCGCACAGCGTGCAGGGTTTCCTCAGGCAGCCACACGTCAGGGCCATATACCTTGGTGGCTTTTTCACCCGCAAAGACTTCCATCCAGTGAATTTTTCTCTTGCCAGCGTAGGCTTTTGCAACCGCAGCATCAACCACTTTCAGCATCACCGGCGTGATATCTGCACCCGTGCCGTCCCCCTCAATGAACGGAATCACCGGCTCGTCAGGCACGTTCAATGAATTGTCGGCATTGACTGTGATTTTCTGGCCCTGGGCGGGCACCTTGATGTGCTGATACATGTGCAGAAGTCTCCGATGTGCATCAATGGCGTTTTCAAGTACGCCACTTCAGCGGTTTAGTTAAAAACCGTTAAATTTTAGCGCCTAAATTTTGAGTGAAAGATTTTTCAGGCATCTGTCAACGCTTTCCTTGTCAGCTTCGTTACGGTTGGGCCTCCGAAAGGTTCGGGGTATTTTTCAAATCGCAAATCGCCTTACCAATTGCACAAGGAATTCCAGATGAACAAGATCCTCGCTACTTTGATCGCCGGCCTTTTTGCTGCGGGTGCTTACGCACAAGCTCCTGCGGCTACCCCAGCCAAACCAGCAACGCCTGCTGTTGCAGCCAAGCCTGCAATGCCCGCTGTGGCCGCAGCGCCAGCAGTTGCCGCCAAACCTGCAGCCATGACCAAGGAAGAAAAAGCCGCCGCCAAAGCCGCCAGGAAAGAAAAGGCTGCTGCTGCCAAAAAAGCAAAAGCTGAAGCCGCTGCGGCCAAGAAAGCTGAAGCTGCTGCCAAGAAAAGCTAAAGCCGGGAATTAGTTCCTGTCGAGTTCAGTCAGAATGCCCGCCATGTGCGGGCTTTTTTATGGGCGTCGTTTATGCTGATCAACCAACTTCAATCCGGTGCGTCTATGTGGTTCAAGAATTGTTCTGTCAACTTGGGTAAAGCCTGCAAAGTTCTACTCCCCACGCTGGCCATTGCGGCACTGCTCTCGCCCAGCTGGACAGCAGCACAGGAAGCCCCTCAAATGAACTTGCAGCGCGTCAAGCTGACGGCGGGAATGTATGTGATTGACGCACAGGTAGCACTCACGCCTGAACAGCGGCAGATTGGACTGATGCAGCGAAAGGACATGCCTCAGCACGAAGGCATGATCTTTATTTTCGAGCAAGCCAGCCAGCAATGCTTCTGGATGAAAAACACGCTGCTTCCCTTGACTGCCGCTTTCGTGGCCGATGACGGCACCATTGTGAACATGGTCGACATGAAGCCACAAACGACCGATCCGCACTGTTCGGCCAAGCCGGTTCGTTACGTTCTGGAAATGAACAAGGGCTGGTTTTCCAAAAAAGGCATCAAGCCTGGCAGCAAGCTGGCAGGACCTGTTTTTGAAGCCCCGCGCTGACTCGGAAAGAATCAGCCAGACAGCAAAAAGCCGACTTCAAGTCGGCTTTTTAATGTTTGACAACCGTCAGGCTTTAGGCGAAATTGGCCTCGGCAAACTCCCAGTTCACCAGATTGGAAAAGAAGATTTCGACATATTTCTGACGCAGGTTGCGGTAGTCGATGTAGTAGGCATGTTCCCACACGTCCACGGTCAGCAGTGCCTTGTCAGCGGTGGTGAGCGGCGTTCCTGCTGCACCCGTGTTGACAATATCCACCGTACCGTCGGCTTTTTTCACCAGCCAGGTCCAGCCTGAACCGAAATTACCGACAGCAGATTTGACAAACGCTTCCTTGAACGCTGCGTACGAGCCGAATTTGGCGTTGATGGCTTCAGCCAATGCGCCAGCAGGTTCACCGCCGCCAGCGGGCTTCATGCAGTTCCAGAAAAAGGTGTGGTTCCAGATCTGGGCCGCGTTGTTGTACACGCCGCCGCTGGATTTCTTGACGATCTCTTCGAGCGTCATGGACTCGAACTCGGTCCCTTTTTGCAGATTGTTGAGGTTCACCACATAGGCGTTGTGATGCTTGCCATGATGGTATTCAAGGGTTTCCTGGCTGTAATGCGGAGCCAGTGCGTCAATCGCAAATGGGAGCGGTGGGAGCTTGTGTTCCATAATTTTCCTCGTGGTGGTTAAAGAGATGTCCACTGACATGCAAAGGACATTGTAAAAACTAAATGAGCCGGCGTGCAGAGACCGTCAAATCGACCTCCCCATCCGCAAGGGTAGCGCGCACCGGCTGGCCGATATGGGTCATTTTCGCGGCCGTGATGGGCTGGCCCTGCAGGTCTTCCAGCCAGGCATAGCCGCGCTGCAAAACCAGTTTCGGGTCCAGCAGTTCAAGGCGCAACTTGGCGCGTTCAAGCGGATGGCGGCTGCGCTGCAGGCTACCCATGACTTCTCTTGGAAAGTCGCTGCTAAAAGCCTGTAGCCGGAGTTGCCCATGGCTCAAGGTCGAGCGCATGGCATGGTTCAGGCTTTGCGCAATCCTGGCCAGTCGAGCCTGCTGTCGTGTGACCAGATGCGAGGGCTGGCTGACGCGCGATGCCGCCCAGTCCAGGCGCTGGTTGTTTGACTGCATCTGCCGGTCCACGCCGTTTTGCAGGCGCGAGAAAGCCAGGTCCAGTGCGCTCAGCCAGGTACTCTGCGGCTGCACACACAACTCTGCCGCCGCAGTGGGGGTGGGGGCGCGCACATCGGCGCAAAAGTCGGCAATGGTGAAATCCGTTTCGTGCCCTACGCCGCAGACCACCGGCACGGGCGAGGCGACGATGGCACGGGCCAGCGGCTCATCGTTGAAAGCCCACAGATCTTCCATCGCACCGCCGCCGCGAACCAGCAGCAACACATCGACCTCATCCCTGTCGCGCCGCTCGCCCGCCGTGAGCAAAGCCTCGCGCAACTCTCCAGCGGCCTGAGCGCCCTGCACGCTGGCAGGATAAATCACCACCGGGATATGCGGCGCGCGGCGCTGCAGGGCGCTCACCACATCATGCAGCGCTGCGGCACCCAATGAAGTCACCACGCCAATGGCGCGCGGCATGGCCGGCAGGGCACGCTTGCGGGAGGTATCGAAAAGGCCTTCAGCGTCAAGCCGGGCCTTGAGCTGTAAAAATTGCTCGAACAAGCTGCCCTGTCCGGCCTGCCGCATGGATTCGACCACCAGCTGAAGTTCGCCACGCGGCTCGTATACACCCAGACGGCCCCGCAATTCCACCAATTGCCCATCGCGCGGGGCAAAATCCAGCAGGCTGGCAGCCCTGCGGAACATGGCGCAGCGAACCTGCCCTTGATCGTCCTTGAGCGAAAAATAGCAGTGCCCGCTGGAAGCACGCGAAAAGCCGGTCAGTTCGCCCTGTACCGCGACCGGATTGAACCGAGCCTCCAGACTGTCAGCGATGGCACGCAGCAATGAACCCACAGGCCAGATGCGCACGCCACCGTCGCGAGAGGAACCGAACGGTCTTTCCAGGGGTGAAAAATCGTCAACCACGGCGAACTCCTTTGCTTTTGGGCCCGCAGTACTCCACAGCCCATCGAATACAGGGAGCAAAGATGCCAGCAGCCCGCGGAAAGCCTGATGAATGGGTGTAACTCATTGATTTTAAATAAATTATTTCTGCTTAAATTTTCATCGTTTTGTCACAATGACGGTCTGGCGCGGCTTGGCGCCTGCTCTGCACTGACTTGCCCACAAAGTTATCCACAGATTTTGTGCGTTAAATCCACTCCAACCAGTCAGGCAAAACATTCAGGCTCAAGCCGCAGAAGCCGCGATTCGCGCGCTTTCGGTAAGCCATAATCCAGCACCCCATATCTGTCTGGAGATGAGCATTGTTTTCGATCATACAAGCCGCAGGCTGGCCAATCTGGCCTCTGGTAGCCTGCTCCATAGTGGCACTGGCGCTGATCATTGAGCGTTTTTCAAGCCTGAAAACACCGAAGGT
>JBDSZF010000172.1:0-9070 GCA_039925285.1 Polaromonas sp. | reverse complement strand
GCGTCGTGCCGGTCTTGCCAGCCACGTCGGCCGTGATGCCGTAGCGCTGGCGAATGGCACTGCCGGTGCCCTGGTCGATCACGCCGCGCATCACATCGACCAGCGTCAGCGTTTGCGCGCGCGGCATCGCCGGCTCGCGCTCCCTGACAGGCTCGAAAGCTTCCAGCAAATGGCCGTTGCGGTCTTCCACACTGGCGACCAGCACCGGCATCATGTAATTGCCGCCATTGGCGATGGTGCCGTAGGCAGCCACCATTTCCAGCAGCGTGACCGGGCTGGTGCCCAGAGCGAGCGAAGGCACCATGTCAAGCTTGCTCTGCCGCACCCCCATGGCTTGCGCCAGCTGGCCCACGTACTTGGGCCCCACTTTCTGCATGAGCTGGGCGGTGATGGTATTTTTGGAATACACCAGGCCGTCGCGCAGGCTGGTGGGCTGGCCGGTGGGCGGCGTTGCATCGCTGGGCGTCCACATGTCGCCACCGTGGGACGAGATGGAAACCGCCTGGTCAATGAAGGTGTAGGACGGGCTCAAGCCCTGCATGAAGGCCGCGCCATAGACAAAAGGCTTGAAAGTCGAGCCCGGCTGGCGGCGCGCCTGGCTGACATGGTCGAACTGCTCCTGCGCAAAGTCACGGCTGCCGACCCAGGCCCGCACAGCCCCATTGCGCGGGTCCAGCGCCAGAAAGCCGGCCTGCAGCACGGCGCGTTCCTGCCCTGCCTTGCGCTGGCCGTCGGCCAGCCTTTGCAGCTGCGCCAGCTGCCGCGCCACAGCCTGATTGGCCAGCTTCTGGATATTGGCGTCCAGTGTCGTGCGCACCCGCAGGCCGTCGGCATGGATGTCATAGCCCTTGCTGTCAGCCCATGCAATCAGCCATTTGCGCAGATGCTGTGCGACATGGGGTGCCGGGCCCAGCGGCTCGACCTGGCGCTCGAAATCCAGCCGCAACGGCCGTTTCGACAAGGCATCCAGACGGGCCGGATCCAGCTTGCCGTGTTTGGCCATCTGGGCCAGCACCAGGTTGCGGCGCTTGCGCGCACGCTCGGGGTTGAGCACCGGGTTGTAATAGCTCGTGCCCTTGAGCATGCCGATCAGCGTGGCGCTTTCCAGCACATCGAGCTTGTCGGCCGACTTGTCGAAATAGGTGCGCGCCGCCATTTCGATGCCAAAGGCGTTGTAGAGAAACGGCACGGTATTGAGGTAGGTCTCAAGGATCTCGTCCTTGGAATAGACAGACTCGATCTTCAGCGCCGTGATGGCTTCCTTAACCTTGCGCGTGATGCTGGCGGCGCGGCCGATTTCCTCGGGATACAGGTTGCGCGCCAGCTGCTGCGTGATGGTCGAGCCGCCCTGCAGGTCGCCCGACAGGGTGCTCAGCACGGCCCCGGCGGTGCGGCGAAAGTCGATACCGTGGTGCTCGTAGAAACGGTGGTCTTCAGTGGCAATCAGCGCGTTGACAACATGCGGCGATATCTTGTCCAGGCTCACCCAGCGCCGGTTGATGCGCTTGTACTCGGCCAGCACCGTGCCGTTGGACGCCAGCAGCACCGACGGCACTTCAGACTTGGCCTTGCGCAGGTCGCCAATGCCGGGCGTGAAAGGAATCAGCACCAGCACGTAAAGCAGCATCAGCGCCGGCAGCGCCAAGGCCGCCCGGACCGGATACCGCTTGATGAGGCCGATGAGCCGGTGAAACTGCTCAGAGGCAAAAGTGGCGGCGCGTTCGAGGGCTGGAGTCATGGGGAGAGTTTAAGGGGCACGCGGGGCGTCCCCTGCGGCGCCCCGCGTGGAACGCTGACACGCTACAGCGCCTTGCCCAGCCTGCCGATGCCCTCTTCGATTTTGGCCACATCGGCCGTGGCAAAGCTCAGGCGAAAGGTGGAAATATCAGGGTTGGCCGCGTAAAACGGCGCGCCGGGCACAAAGGCCACCAGCTGCTCAATCGCTTTTCGAGCGAATTCGCTGGCGTCCCGGGTCTTGCCATGGGCCCCCGTCAGCCTGGCCCAGAAGAACAGGCCGCCCTGCGGCTGGATGAACTCAATCGCGTCGCCCAGTTCGCGCTGCAGCGCCTGACCCATGGCGGCGGCGCGTTCGCCGTACACCTTGCGCACATGGCGCAGCGTGGCCGGCATGCGGCCGGCCTTGAGGTATTGCGCGGCCGTCGCCTGGGCAAAGGTGCTGGTGTGGGCATCGCTGAACTGTTTGCACATCACGGCATTGGCCAGCAGCGCCGGCGGAGCAATCATCCAGCCGATGCGCAGGCCGGGCGACAGCACCTTGCTGAGCGAGCCGCAATGCGCCAGCAGTTCACGGCTGCCCGGCACACTGTCGCTCAGGGACAGCAAGGACGGCGGCGGTGCTTCGCCAAAATAAAGGTCGCCGTAGGGGTCGTCCTCAACGATCAGCGTCTGGTATTTGACGGCCATCTCCAGCACCTGCCTGCGGCGCTCCAGGCTGAGCAGCGCGCCGCTCGGGTTGCCAAAAGTCGGAATCAGGTACAAGAACCTGGGCTTGTGCTCGGCAATCAGCTTTTCCAGCTCGTCGGTCTTCACGCCATGCGCGTCAATCGGTGCGCTGATGACTTCTGCGCCATACAGGCGAAAGCACTGGATAGTGGCCAGAAAGGTCGGGCCCTCGACAATCACCTTGTCGCCCGGGTTGATCATGGTTTTGCCGAGCAGATCCAGCGCCTGCTGGCTGCCGGTGGTGACGATCAGGCCTTCGGGCGGCACGCTCACGCCCTTGCCGGCCATGAAGCGGCTGAGCTGCTCGCGCAGCGGGCCGTAGCCTTCGGTGGCGCCGTATTGCAGCGCCGCACCGGGCTCTTCGTTCAGCGCCTTGCTGCTGGCTTCCTTGATGCCTTCAATATCGAACATGGCCGGGTCCGGAAAGCCGCCGGCAAAGCTGATGATGCCGGGCTTGCCCAGCAGCTTGAACAGCTCCCGGATGGCGGAGGTTTCGACGTTATTGAGGCGATCGGCGAATTGCAGAGGTGCGGGCAGTGGCATGTAAAAATTGACTCATGAAGAAGGAAAACATCAAGCCGTTTTTGGCCACCTTGAAGGCGGCCAATCCACAGCCCGTTACCGAGCTGGAATATACCAGCGTGTTCGAATTGCTGACCGCCGTGCTGCTGTCGGCGCAGGCCACCGATGTGAGCGTGAACAAGGCCACGCGCCGGCTCTTTGCGGTCGCCAACACGCCGCAAAAAATCCTCGACCTGGGGCTGGAGCGGCTGGAGGCCTACATCAAGACCATTGGCCTGTATCACTCCAAGGCCAAAAACCTGCTGGCGACCTGCGCGATATTGATAGCGCAGCATGGCGGCCAGGTGCCGCGCACCCGCGAAGCGCTGCAGGCTCTACCCGGCGTGGGCCGAAAAACCGCCAATGTGGTGCTCAACACCGCCTTTGGCGAGGCCGTCATGGCGGTGGACACGCACATTTTTCGCGTCAGCAACCGCACCGGGCTGGCGCCGGGCAAGAGCGTGCAGGAAGTCGAGCTGAAACTGCTCAAGCGCATTCCGCCCGAGTACCTGGTCGATGCGCACCACTGGCTGATCTTGCTGGGCCGTTATGTCTGCATTGCGCGCAAGCCGCTATGCTGGCAATGTGCGGTAGCGCCTTTTTGCGACTACCAGCCCAAGACCGCCCCCCCGCCGGCCTGAATTCCGGCGCAGCAGGCCGCGCCACTGAACTATCAAATCAATAGCTGCCGGCACCGGTGGATAAAGCGCAAAAAGCCTTTTTTACTTAAAAACTCATCCCATCAGCCTTCTACCCAAGCCATGACCGACATCCTGACCGTCACCATGAATCCAGCCCTGGACGTGTCCACCTCGACCGACAAGGTCATGGACACGCACAAGCTGCGCTGCACTGCCCCGATATTTCACCCTGGCGGCGGCGGGATCAACGTGGCCCGCGTCGTGCACCGGCTGGGCGGCGACTGTCTGGCGCTTTATCTGGCCGGCGGCGGGAATGGTCAACGGCTGCGGCAGCTGCTGGACCAGGAGCAGGTGCGCAGTCATTGCATAGCTATTGCCGGCGAGACGCGCGAGAGCTTTTCGGTCCACGAAATATCCAGCGGGCGCGACTTTCGCTTTGTGTTGCCAGGACCGGCATTGACGCCCGGAGAGTGGCAGGCCGGCCTCGACTACCTGAGCGCAATCGATGCGCCGCCCCGTTATCTGGTGGCCAGCGGTGGCTTGCCGCCCGATGTGCCGGTCGATTTTTACGTCCGGCTGGCCAGGCTGGCCAAAGCACGCGGCAGCCGGGTGGTGCTCGACACCTCGGGAGCGGCACTGGCAGCGGCGCTGGCACAAGGGGTCTATCTGGTCAAACCCAGCCTGCGGGAGCTGCGCGAGCTGACCGGCCTGCCGCTTGACACCGGGCTACAGCAGCGCGAGGCAGCCCAGCAAATCATCAGGGACGGCCAGGCCGAGGTCGTGGCGCTGTCGCTGGGCGAGGATGGCGCACTGCTGGTGACGGCGGACCGGGCGCTGCGGGCCAGAAGCCTGCCGGTGCCAGTCGCCAGCTCGATTGGTGCGGGCGACAGCTTTGTCGGCGGACTGGTCTGGGCGCTGAATCGGCATGAAGCGCTGGAGCAGGCCTTTCGCTACGGCATGGCGGCGGGCGCGGCCGCCCTGCTTGCGCCGGGCACGGCGCTGTGCCAGGCGGCGGATGTGGAACGGCTGCACCGGCAAGTGCTCATCACCCCGGCTTGATCTAGCGCAAGCCTGCACAGGCTCGGGGCAGCTACCGTACGCCAACAAGAGGCACCCGAGCTGGAGACATCCTCATGACAACCTTCATCAGCTGGTTTTCAGACATTGGTATTGCCGATGTCGCGCTGGTCGGCGGCAAGAATGCGTCGCTGGGCGAAATGGTGCGCGAGCTGGGCGCGCAGGGCGTGCGGGTTCCCAATGGCTTTGCGGTCACCGCCGGGGCTTACCGCTACCTGCTCGACCAGTCCCGCGCCTGGCAAGGTCTGCATGACGCGCTCGATGGCCTGGATGTCAAGGATGTCGATGACCTGGCACGGCGTGCGCAGCGTGCCAGGGAAATCATCAATGCGGCAGCACTGCCCGATGACCTCGTCGCCGAAATTGTCAGTGCCTATGCCCGGCTGCGCGCCGAATACGGCGAACAGGTGACGCTGGCCGTTCGCAGTTCGGCCACCGCCGAAGACCTGCCCACCGCCAGCTTTGCCGGCCAGCACGAGACTTTTCTGAACATCTCGGGCGAGGCCCGGCTGCTCGATTCGATACGCCAATGCTTCGCCAGCCTGTTCATGGACCGCGCCATCGCCTACCGGGTGGACCACGGCATCGACCACTTCAAGGTTTACCAGTCGGTCGGCGTGATGAAGATGGTGCGCTCTGATCTGGCCGCCAGCGGCGTGATCTTTTCACTCGACACCGAGACCGGCTTTCGCGATGTCGTGTTCATCACCGGCGCCTATGGCCTGGGCGAAAACGTCGTGCAGGGCACGGTCGATCCGGACGAGTTCTACGTCTTCAAGCCCACGCTGCAGCAGGGCCACCGGGTCGTGCTCAGGCGCAAGCTGGGCGGCAAGCAGATCCGCATGGTTTATGCGCAGGCGGCAGGACGCGAGCGGACCCGCAACATGCCGGCATCGCCTGAAAGCCAGGCCCGCTATTGCATCAGCGACGACGAAGTGATGGAGCTGGCCGACGCCGCCATCAGGATTGAAGCGCATTACACCCGCAAGGCCGGGCAGCCGACGCCGATGGACGTTGAATGGGCCAAGGATGGCGTGGACGGCCAGCTCTACATCGTTCAGGCGCGGCCTGAAACCGTGGCCTCGCGCAAACCGCTGGGAACGGTCGATGAATACCGGCTGGGCGACAAGGGCAAGCCCGTCGTCAGCGGCCGCGCGGTGGGCGGAAAGATCGTCACCGGCCTGGCACGCGTCATCAGCGAGGTGTCCGAACTCAACCAGTTCCAGCCCGGCGAGGTGCTGGTGGCCGATACGACCATGCCGGACTGGGGCACGGTGATGAAGATCGCCGCCGCCGTCGTCACCAACCGGGGCGGCCGCACCTGCCATGCGGCCATCGTGGCGCGCGAAATGGGTATTCCGGCGGTGGTCGGCTGCGACCATGCAACGACGTCTATCCATACCGGCGACGAGATCACCGTGTCGTGCGCCGAAGGCAGTGCCGGCCATGTCTATGCCGGAATGATTCCTTTCACGACGACCCGCACCGACGTGACCAGTCTGGCGCGGCCGCAGACGCATTTGATGGTCAACCTGGCCAACCCCGACATGGCGTTCCAGACCGCCCTGCTGCCCAACGACGGCGTGGGCCTGGCGCGCATGGAATTCATCATTGCCGAACATATCCATGCGCACCCGATGGCGCTGGTGCATCCTGAAAAAGTCGAGGATGCCGCCGTGCGCGAAGAAATCGCCCGGCTCACGCACCTGTTCGCCACGCCCTCCGAGTATTTCGTCAGGCAGCTGGCCGAAGGCGTCGGCACGATCGCCGCAGCCTTTTACCCCAAGCCGGTGATCGTTCGCATGTCCGATTTCAAGACCAACGAATACGCGAGTCTGCTGGGCGGGCGCGGGTTCGAGCCGACCGAAGCCAATCCGATGATCGGCTTTCGCGGCGCCTCGCGCTATGCACACCCGGCCTATGCCGAGGGCTTTGCGCTCGAATGTGCGGCCATGAAGCGGGTGCGCGACGACATGGGGCTGACCAACGTCAAGCTGATGATCCCGTTTTGCCGCCGCGTCGACGAAGGCGAGCGTGTGCTGCAGGCCATGGCCGGCCACGGCCTGGCGCGCGGCGCCAACGGGCTGGAAATCTACGTCATGTGCGAGATTCCGAACAACGTGATCCAGATCGATGCGTTTGCGCAGCTGTTCGACGGTTTTTCGATCGGCTCCAACGACCTGACGCAGCTGGTGCTCGGGGTGGACCGCGACTCGGACATCGTGGCCTTTGACTTTGACGAGCGCGACCCGGGCGTCAAGATGATGATTCGCCAGACCATCGAAGGCGCGCGGCGCAACCACCGGCATGCGGGCATCTGCGGCCAGGCGCCCTCGGACTATCCGGAAATGGCGGCCTATCTGGTCGAGCTTGGCATCGACTCGATGAGTGTCACGCCCGATACGCTGCTCAAAACCACGCGCGACGTGCTGGCCGTGGAAGCCCGGCTGGGGCGTGCGCCGCGCCAGGCCCTGCCCTTGCGGCAAGATGAAACCTGATTGACCAGACCTGAACCCCCGAGAAAGATAACCATGTTCAAAAACATCCTCCTGGCCACCGACGGCTCCGAAGTTTCCGAACGCGCAGCGCAAATTGCAGCGGACATGGCGCGCATCCACGGCGCCAGGCTGACAGCGCTTTATGTGGTGGACCCCTATCCCTACCTGGGCATCGGCGAATCCAATCCGCTGGGTTTTCAGTCTTATATGGCGGCGGCCCATGAGCACGCCACGCAAGCCCACGCCAAGGTGGCCGAGTTGTGCAGCCAGGGTGGCGCAGCGGTGGCACTGCAAGCGCGCATCGCGGAAGACCTGACCGCCGCGGAAGGCATCGTGCAAACGGCCAAGGACGAAGGCGCCGACCTCATTGTCATGGGTTCGCACGGCCGCACCGGCCTGGCGCGATTCATGGTGGGCAGCGTGACCACCAAGGTGCTGGCGACATCAACTGTACCGGTGCTGATCGTGCGTTGAGGTCATGGCCATGGACAACGAAATGCGCCTGCTTCCCCCGCCGCGCAAGCTGTGGGTGCGTGTGCTGCTGATGATCCTGCTGGCCGCAGCCTTCCAGCTGGCGGCATCGGTGCTGCTGTTCATCGCCGTGGTGCAGCTGTTGCTGGCCGCTGCGACCGACGCGCCGAATGTACGGCTGCAGCAACTTGGCCGCAGCCTGGGCCGCTACCTGGCGCAAATCGCCGACTTCGAATGCTTCATCAGCGAAGAGCTGCCCTTCCCGTTCGGCGCATGGCCACCGGGCAGCAGCCAAATCAATCGCTAGCGCAGCCGAACCATGGGCTCCGGGTCGCCCGCCCTGACTTCCACCAGTGCATCGAAAGCCGAGAGCATGGCCAGGAAATTGGCATAACCGTGCTCCTTGGGGTCAAAAGTCGAATCGAGCCGCTTGATCAAATGCCAGATCGCAGACTGGCTGACCCACGCATCGCCCCGGGTTTCAGCCAGCAGGCGAATCGCGCGCCTGAAGATGTCTGCCGCCGCATCAACCTGCATGGGCTGGAGCGCGGGCGCTTCCAGGCTTTCAACCAGGTTCTCGTAATAGCGGAACTCGTGGCAGCTCTTGGCCCAGTGGCGGTTGGTCGATTTGCGGGTGCCGATGCCGATCAGGGTGCGTCCCGCCGCCTTGACCTTTTGCGATACCGGCATGAAATCGCTGTCGCCGCCCACGATGATGAGGGTGCCGATGTGGCCAAAGCGGCCCATGTCCTCCATGGCGTCCAGGCACAGCCTGATGTCGGCGCCGTTCTTGGCCGAGCCGCCCGGCGGGAACAGCTGGATCAGCTCGACCGCGCATTGCAGCAGCGCATCGCGGTAACGGCTGAAATACTGCCAGTTGCAGTAAGCCCGGTTGATGGCAATCGGCCCGAACGACGCGGCCAGTTCGACCACGGCCTGAATGTCGATCAGCGGCTCCTGCACCCGGAAGCGGTTGTCCTGCTTGCTGTAGGCGCCTTCCTGCCGGGCCTCGCACAGGCTGGCATGCAGGTTTTCAAAATCCCAATAGAGGGCAACCGAGGGTTGTGGTTCGCTGGCGCGCTGGCGCATGGGGTGCCTCTTGCTTAAGTAAAGGCGTGATGCTACCGCGCCCGGCTGACCCCTTGGCCTGCATTCCTTCCAGGTTTTGAGCGCGCACGGCCGGCGCGATGCTGGCCAGCGGCGTATGCTGCAGTTTTTTGACAGCGACCGCGCCATGCCGCCACGCCTGACCGCTCAAGATTTCGACCAGGAACTGCTGATCCTTTTTGATGCCTATGTCCACGGCAGCCTGGACCGGCGCGGTTTTCTTGCCCGGGCGCAAAAGTTCGCCAAGGCCGG